>CAJQQO010000346.1 GCA_905480475.1 uncultured Pseudomonadales bacterium
GCGCCATTAACAACATTTTCTTAACTAACTTTGACTGCTCAAGGGCAATATGTAATGAAATGGCGCCGCCCAGTGAATTACCAATTAAATAGACTTCATCAATGCCTAAATGCTCTAGTAATAAACTGACATTCTCGGCAAAAAATGACAAAGGATATTCAACGTCATCCGGTTTATCCGAATAACCGTAACCAATTAAATCTGGCACCAAGACACGAAAACCCGATTGCGCAAAGTACGGGTAGTTGCCTTTAAAATTACTATGACCGCTGGCACCGGCGCCGCTGCCATGTAAAAAAACCACGACCGGCCCTTCACCATGATCCAAGTAGTGAATGGTTCGACCGTTGCTTAATTTCAGGTATTCACCCTCGGGTGGTTTTACCGTATCTGTACTGGCCATTGTTTTGGCTTCCTGTTTCGTTGCTATTAATTGTGATGGTTTCAATTGCTGTGGTGATAATTCTATTATCCCAAGCTGCGGCTTAAGCGCGCTATTTTGTTCTGTCGATTTTACCTGCGCTGGGGAGCAAGATACTAGTGGCAGCATAAAGCAAATTATGCCAAGCGACTTAACCATAAATCTAACGGTTTTCTTAAGCAAGAAAGCGTCCTCCGCTGATTGAGGCAAAATCGCCACTCAGGCTAACCGCGATAGTATCGCGCTGATTATCGTGCTCGTTAAAAACCTCGTTGCTATTTTGCTGCTCATATTCTTCGATTAAGGATTTAGCTTGTGCCACATGTTGTTTGTTTACCCAAAGTACCAATAGTCCCGCCGCAGGCAATTCACCCACGCCACCCGCCAGATCTTCACCGTGTAACACCACATCAATATCGCATTGCAGCAGCATACCCTTAAGCAAGTGGGCTTCAATTAGATTGGCGCATTCATACAGCGCGACATGTTCGGAGTGAATTATATTAGCGGATTTCATGATTATTCTGGATTACGCATTCGATTAGTGTTTTTAATTGGTTCTTGATGGGACAGCTTATTTTCTGCTTTAAGCAATCCATTTCGTCGATTATAAACCTTTGATGAACGAATGTTCATAGCCAGCCGCATATAAGCGGCAAATCCCTTCGTTTTGGCTATGCAAGCAAGACCCTCTTGGCCAATTACATTGAGCAAAACAATCCTCTACAATAGCCGGCTGAACAAACTATCGACGCAATATGGGGTCGAATTTACCAACAACAGCTCAGGATTCTTGCAGTTTTTATAATAAGCTTTTAAACAAGCATGCACAGTGATCCCTGAGCGATAAAAAACAGTATATATTGGATAAACATCCTTATCCGAAGAGAAATTTAATCACTAACAGCTTTAACGGTATTCGCGCTAATAACGCTGTAAATACCCGCTTATAGGAGTAGATCGATGTCAGACCAAACTACCGAACCGTCTGCAGCACAAGCAACAGGAGCAGCAGCACCGTCATGGGATAAAACCGTTGATGTGTTGGTTGTCGGCTCAGGCAACGGTGCATTGACCAGTGCGCTATGTAGCTACGAAATGGGCGTTAAAGACGTTCTGGTGATAGAAAAAGAAGCCATGTTCGGCGGTTGTAGTGCAATTTCTGGCGGAGGCGTATGGATTCCCTGTAACCGCTACGCTAACGAAGCCGGTGCCAATGATACGCTGGAAGAAGCTAAAGCTTATCTAGCCTCAGTTATCCCGGAAGGTAAAGTACCAGAGCATTTGCTCGATACCTATCTGGACAACGGCTGGAAAATGGTCGATTTTCTGCACAATCATACCCGTGTTAGATATGAGTCGCTTGAGCACTACCCCGACTACTACTCCGATGCGCCCGGTGCGCGTCATGGTCATCGCTCTATGGAGCCCGCCAAAATAAAGCTTTCTGATTTAGGCGATCAATGGGATAAGCTGCGCAATACCCACCATATGATGTGGTTGTTTAATCGTGTTGCTTATAATCAGGTTGAAGCTGGCACCTTGGCGGCTAGAGCGCCGGGTTGGATTCAATTGGTCATTAAACTGCTAGTGCAATATGCGATTGATATCCCTTGGTTCTTTAAATCCTCGCGCTCACGTTTAGTGGCTTGTGGTATGGCTGGTATCGCTCGCCTACGACTTTCAATGCAAGATCGTGAGATGCCATTGTGGTTAAACACCGAGTTAAAAGAATTAATCAGCGATGACGCCGGCAAAGTGATTGGTGCCGTGATTGAGCGCGATGGCAAAACACTTAGAGTGGCAACGCGCAAAGGTATCGTACTCGCTTGCGGTGGCTTTGAGCATAACCAAGAAATGCGCGAGCAATATTTGCCGCAGCCAACCAATAGCAAATGGAGTGCTGGGCATTTTGGTAATACCGGTGACGGTATTCGTATGGGTGAAAAAATCGGTGCCGATTTACAAATGATGGATGGCGCATGGTGGTGTGCAACCATTATGGTGCCCGATGAAGAGCGTCCGCGTTTAAGTATTATGGAAAAATCCATGCCGGGTAATGTGTTGGTTAATCCAGCCGGTAAACGGATTGCCAATGAATCAGAAAATTATATGGCTTACCAAACCAATTGGCATGCCTCGCATACACAAGAAAACCCTTCTACTCCAGCCTATTTAGTTTTTGATAATCGCTTTAGAAACTCTTATTTGGTCGGCCCTATCGTCGGTAACTTAATGCCGGATTGGACGCTGCCGAAAAAATGGTTTGATGAAGACTTTTTATATAAAGCCGATACGCTTGAAGACTTAGCGCAACAAACCGGTATTGATCCCGCGGGCTTAACCGATACCGTCAGTAAAATGAATAAATATGCAGTTAGTGGTGTTGATGACGAGTTTGGTCGCGGCTCTTATGAATACGATCGTTATTATGGCGATCAATCGATTACCCCTAACCCCTGCCTTGCCGCCATTGACCAAGCACCGTTTTACGCAATGAAACAAGATCCCGGTGACTTTGGTACGCATGGTGGATTAGCGTTTAACGACAATGCTCAAGTGCTTAGACCAGACGGCAGCGTGATTGAAGGTTTATACGCCTGCGGTAATACCGCGCGCGCAATTCTACCTAACTACCCTGGCCCTGGCGCAACACTTGGCCCAGCAATGACCTTTGCTTATCAAGCGGCAAAACATATTGCTGGCTTTAAAGATTAAGCTTTAAATTGTTATCGCGATAACAAAAAAGAAAATAGATAAACGAGAGAGAAAGAGAGAGACGAATGGATATTGGGTTTTGCTTACCGTATATGAAAAACGGCCTTAGCCGCGAGTTAATTGCTGAGTGGTGTATTCGAGCCGATAAAGGCCCGTTCTCTACGATTAGCTGCGGCGAGCGAATTACCGGCCCACAAGAAACCTTTGATATGCGCGTAACATTGGCCTTTGCCGCCGCGCTAACCGAACGCGTTCGTATCGTACCGTCGCTTTATGTACTACCTATGCATTCAGCGGCGATGGTTGCGCAAGAGATTGCAACGCTGGATAGACTTTCTAATGGTCGAGTTTCAGTGTGTGTTGGCGTTGGAGGTCGTGAAAAAGATTATCAATCGGTGGGCGCATCATTCAAATATCGACACCCGCGTATGGATGAACAAATTGCTCAGATGAAAAGTATTTGGGCGGGTAATCCTGCGGTTGAAGGTGCAGACCCAGTGGGTTGCAAACCTTATCAAGACGGCGGTCCGCCACTGCTTGCTGGGGTTATGGGTCCCAAAGCCATGGCCAGAGCTGCACAATGGGCCGATGGTATTTACGCTTGGTCTATGAGTGGTAGCGCCGACGAGATTCAGCGAATTTTCGCCATGGCTGATGCCGAGTGGGAAAAAGCCGGTCGCGATACTGCGCCTAGAAAAGTTGCCGGTTTTTGGTATTGCCGCACCGGTGATAACCCGCAACAAAATCTAAAAAATTATATTAAAGAATATGTGCAAGGCTCGGCGGGTGAAGAGATTGCCGGCTTGGTTGCCGACAGCGCCTTTATGTATACCGACGAAGCGATTCGTAAAGGTATTGATGATATTAAAGCCTTGGGCGCCGATGAATTATTATTAGTGCCCGCGACGGCGGATATTGGCGAGATAGATGCCGCTGAAAGAATTTTGGCTAGCGCTTAATTTAGCCATCGCTTTTTAATAAAGTTTTATATCCATTGCGACCTGCATCCTTAGCTTGATACAAAGCTCTATCAGCACGATCAAAGGCGGTAGCAATGCTATCGCCTTCAGCAAATTGAGTGGCTCCAAAACTGGAGGTGATAGTTAGCGGTTTATCCCGGAATCGAAACGGACAAGCTTCTACCGCAGCGCGCAATTTTTCTAGCGCCAGTTCAGCGGCTTCCAGATTTGTCTCGGGCAATAACATCACAAATTCCTCACCACCAAAGCGGGCTATAAAATCGGTTTTGCGAAGTTGCTTTTGCATTGTACGGGCAATTATCTTTAATACCTTATCGCCCGCGGCATGACCATAATCATCGTTAATGCGCTTAAACAAATCAATATCGGCAATCGCAAAAACTAATGGCC
>CAJQQO010000347.1 GCA_905480475.1 uncultured Pseudomonadales bacterium
TATTTGGTTGTGGGTTCGCATGGTGGTAGACCCAAAGATGCAGTCTGGAGTTTAAATATTCGTGCGAATTCGAGTACATGGATTTGTGTGAATCGGCGCTGGCAGTCTTGCGATGCAAGTATATTGCAAGACGAAGCGCGAGCTAAGGCTTTTGCCATTGTGAATGCCGATGGTGGTTATAGCAATTACACGCGAATGACTAAAAAAATTCGCCAGCTGCCAGTGGTGTTATTAAATCCTAATCCTGTTAAACAGCGTCCTTCTGAAGATCCGCCAGCTTTGGCATAATATTGGCGTAGTACTCCCGCAGTGAAACTACAGCTTTACTTAATCGCAGCAAAAAAATAGTCTACCCCTTAAGAGGAATTCCCGTGATCAATATTCATCACTTAGGTTCATCGCGCTCTGATCGTATTATTTGGTTATGTGAGGAGTTAGCGCTGCCGTATAAACTGATTGCCCACGAGCGTGATCCCAATACTATGCGTGCGCCCGCTGCAATTTGGGCCATTAACCCGCTGGGTAAAGCGCCGGTGATAGAAGATGATGGCAAGGCGGTATTTGAGTCAGGTGCTATTATCGAGTATTTGGTTGAGACCTATGGCGAGTCAAAATTAAAACCTGCCAAAGGCACGAAAGCGTATATTCAATATTTGCACTGGATGCATTGTGCCGAATCCACATTGATGACGCCGATTCTATTTGGTATTTTAAGTTCGGCAATGGGCGTTGAGTCAGAGATCTTGCCCTTGTTTATTGAGGGTGAATATAAAACCTTATTTGATTATGCCGATAGTGAGTTGGCCGCGCATCAATATATTGCCGGTGATGATTTTACTGCCGCCGATGTTATGGTGGCGTATACTTTGATGATGGCGGATGTGCCGCCAGTAGGGCCTGGTTTTTCTGTGGGTGATGGAGTGGATTTTGTCAGCCCTTTTAAAGAATACTCAAATATTCAGCGTTATCTAAACGATATTAAAGCAAGACCGGCCTATGTACTTGCGGCTAAACTGTTTTGAGTTTGTCGGCTAGTCATTTAAAATAGTTTTTATCGCTTATGGATTTATTTTCTAACCACAATTCGCAATCAGATTTAAAACAAGATATTCCATTAGTTGACGGAGAACTTGCTTTATATCCAGATTTGTTTTCCTTATCAGAAGCGAATGATTATTTTAAAACACTACTAGACGATACACCGTGGACACAAGAAGAAATCACCATGTATGGTAAAACCCATAATGTACCAAGGTTATCGGCTTGGTATGGTGATGCTGAGATCCCCTATACCTACTCAGGTATTACTGCCTACGCTTTACCTTGGACGCATTCGCTGCAAATTATTAAAAATCGTATAGAGCGAGTTAGCCATACAAAATTTAATAGTGTGTTGGTGAATTTATATCGTGATGGTAATGACAGTGTGTCGTGGCATGCCGATGATGAGCTAGAGCTTGGCCCTCAGCCGGAAATTGCTTCCCTGAGTTTAGGTCATGCTCGCAGTTTTCAGTTGAAACATAAAACCGATAAAAGCCAAAAACACAGCTTATTATTGCCTCATGGCAGTGTATTGCTAATGCGTGGTCAAACGCAGAAAAATTGGTTGCATCAAATAGCGAAAAGCCGCAGACCCATGGGCGCTAGAATCAATCTAACTTTTCGCTGGGTTGATGCGGCTTTGGCACAGCGCTCGGCGGTTTAGCTAAGCGCTGTTTTGTTAGTGTTTTAATGATGTTTTTATTATTTATCGCTGGCTAGTAAATCTTTATTCGAAGTAATACTCGAATTCAAATCGTGCAGGATGCCGTTATTAATATTGTATATCCAGCCGTGAACGGTTAATTCCGAGCCGCTTTGCCACGCATCTTGCACAACCGTGGTGTTACCCACATTTTTTACCTGCTCAATAACATTTAACTCGCACATCTTTTCAATCCTTGCTTCATTGTCCAGGCCAGCAAGGCTGTCGCGATGTTTGTTTTGTACGGCCTTAATATGTTGTAGCCAGTTATCAATTAGGCCATGACGTTGGTCATCGATCGCCGCTTTAATACCACCACAGCCATAATGGCCGCAAACAATAATATGTTTGATTTTTAGCACGGCAATCGCGTAGTGAATCACGGATAGGCAATTCATATCGGTATGGACAACAACGTTGGCAATATTACGATGAACAAATACCTCGCCCGGCGGCAAGTTAATTATTTCGTTAGCGGGCACGCGGCTGTCAGAGCAGCCAATCCATAAGATTTCCGGGGCTTGTTGCTGGGATAGTTGACTAAAAAAATCAGGGTCTTCCTGTTTAATCCTATCGGCCCAAGCAATATTTTTTTCAAATAAGTGAGTTAGTGTGCTCAAAATGTAAATAACCTTTTTTATTTGCTGTTTAGAGTCAATATATTGATAAAGTTGGCGCTTAAGAGGCTCGTTATTTGAACTCGCTATATAGCAAAGCCATTTAACTAATCATTCTTAAAGCCAGATACGGTGCGATATTAAATAGCAAAATGGCCAGTTTAAACAAGCCCATTAATGCATAATGCGCGGTATCAAAACGCTCTATCGAAAGCTGAAACCATTTGCTATGCAGTTTATAAATAGCATCGTGGGCAAAAACCAGCATTGCGTACCAGTATAATAAAAAACCGATATTGATGACGCTGCACCAGCCAAGCACTTGTATTATAGCTTCGCTATTCATTGCACAATCCTCCATCGTTAAGTCACTAATCTGATCGAATAAAGCTAGAAAATTGGATAAGCCAGTATTTGCCTATACGGCGGTTAACATCGAGCGTAGGGGCTAGCCGCCGAGCATTAGACGAATATTAGGTGAATAGCGCTGCTAATAGTAGTGTGCATGGCTGGTGGGGTGGGGGGATGCGATTTCCTGCGCGGTTAAGGGATCGCTAAACAGTCAGAATACTAGTTATATTCGCCCTGCCAAGGTGTAAATCCTAGCGCGGCAAGCTGTGCTTGAGAAACGGGGCGTTGTAACTGATTTAGGGTGTTTTGGACTAAATTCTTCTCGTTTAACGGCCTGATAAAAATCCAGCCCTTATCGTGGGCGGTATGAATAATAATACGGCTATAGTCCTTATCGCCGCTTAATTCTGCACGATACTCATCAAAGTAAACCCACATTCGATTGCCTGAAAAGTAGCTTGTCCACTGCGCGTCAGCTTCCCATAGTTCATCGACATAAACGAAGTCTCTAGGGTTTTTCCGGGTTGGTGTTTGCATGGCGTTTACTTGGATTGAAATTGACTTTAACTGTTAGCTCGCGGGTTCTTTATCTAAACGGCTTAGGTGGCAAGCTTTAATACTAGTTTTACAATCAGATAAATGGCCACATACCAGACCACGGTTAGCACCACGCCGACGATAACAAATTGCATGGGTCTGCCGCGGCTAAAGTCGCGTTTTTGGTTTTTACTTTTCTGCACACCAATAAAGCTGGCCAGTATGCTGATAAATACGTCTTTTAAGGGCAGGGGCTTGTCGGCGTCGTCTTCGGTCGGGAGTTTGGCTGGATCCAATGAGTTCATGGCAATCTACCTTTGGGTTTGAGTTTGGGCTGGCGATAAGCAAACGGCTTTGGCAATAGGATCGATAAGCAGCGCTTTGATTCTAATCTTAGAGAATTTCTGCAAAAAGAAACAGTAGCAAAAATTGAATAAAAATGCGTATCAGATTAGACTGAGGCAATGCGGACCAACCGATAAGGTTTTTAAAAGATGTTATATATCAATAATGTAGAGTTTTTATGGGTGTTTTGTGGCGATTAAGCGTTATCAGCTTCTAGCCGATAAATTGTCCGCTATGATCCGCGAAGGCAGTCTATTGGCGGGCGATAAGCTGCCCTCTGTGCGGCAGGCAAGCCGTCAATTTTCGGTAAGCCCATCGACAGTATTTAAAGCCTATTACCAGTTAGAAGATCGCGGCTTAATCCGCGCGCGCCAGCGCTCGGGTTATTACGTTAGCGAAAATATTGGCACGGTCTTACCCGAGCCGTCGCGCTCCAAACCCCAGCTGGTTTCTTCCGAGGTCAGTATTAACGAGTTGGTCTTTTCGGTATTGGATTCAATCCGAGCAACGGCGACTGTGCCACTGGGTACGGCCTTTCCATCGCACGAATTATTTCCAATGGATCAGCTAAGCAACTCCTTGGCCAAGGCTAATCGAAGTGCCAAATTTATCGATACTGCCGTCAATGTTGCGCCGGGTTATAAAGCATTACGACGTATGATTGCGGTGCGCTATCGAACCGTGGGTATCGATGTTGCGGCCGACGATGTGATTATTACTAATGGTGCAATGGAGGGGCTAACCTTGGCTTTGCAGGCCGTGACTCAGCCTGGTGATACCGTGGCGATTGAGTCGCCGGGGTTTTATGCCGCGCTGCAAACCATTGAACGCCTGCATCTAAAAGCGATAGAGATCCCGATGCATCCGCAGGATGGAGCGGATTTGGATGCGTTGACACAGATGTTAAAAAGCCAGCAAATAAAAGCCTGTTGGCTTATGAGTAACTTTCAAAATCCCTTGGGTTCCAGCATGCCTGAGGCCAATAAGCAGAGCTTGGTCAGTCTGCTGAGCCATTACGATATTCCGCTGATTGAAGATGATGTTTACGGTGAATTGTATTTCGGTAAGCACTATCCTGCGCCGTTAAAAACCTATGATAAAAAGGGTTTGGTGATTCATTGCAGCTCTTTTTCCAAGACGCTAGCGCCCACTTATCGCGTCGGCTGGACGCTAGCGGGGCGATACTATGAGAAGATTCGTCGCGCCAAATTGATGACAACGTTATCAACGGCTTTACCGGTACAGATGGCGCTCGCGGATTATTTAAATCGCGGTAGTTACGATAAGCATTTGCGTAAGCTGCGCCAGTTGCTAGAGGATCAGCAGCGACAGATGGCGGCATCGATTGCCGAGCATTTTCCAGCAGGGACAAAGGTAAGCCGACCGCAAGGTGGTTACTTTTTATGGGTGGAGTTTCCGTCTGGCGTTGACGCGCTGAGCTTATATAAGTTGGCACTTGAGCGCGATATTCTGATTGCACCGGGGCCAATATTTTCAGTTAATGGCGATTATCAGCATTGTATCCGGCTTAACTATGGCCAGCCGATGGGGCGAGTTGCCGAGGCAGTTAAGGTGATTGGTGAGTTGGCGCATGGGCTATTGTAGTTATTAAATCATCTCTACCACTGGAGTGAGGCTATCAGCGGTTATTCAAAATATTCGATATACCTAATCAATCTATAACCATATGTATGAGCATACACCGCAGATCAAAACGTCGCTGGCTTATATAAAAAAGCCCAAATAGTTTTGCAAAACATTTATTTGCTTAATGGCTTTAGTGGTTTTAGTTGCGTCGTTGCAGGCTTATAAAACGATAGCTTCTCCACCTTACCAATAAATCATGTCCAAGCTCATGTTTTAAGCGTGAATTATCCACCGTCGAACGCATAATCAACTTTTCTTGCAATGAGTTTCCGTTATAATCGTTCGTCTAGTGCACCTAATAAGACGGTTAGATAAACTGCTTTTGACGCGCTGATAATGGATTTAAGGGATTGAAAATAGCTACCGTTGCAAAAGAAAAAATTGCGGTCGTCGGGATGGCATTTCGCTTGCCTGGAGAGATTAACTCTGCAGATAAGCTATGGCAGGCCTTGATCGATAAGCAAGATCTTGTCACCGAAATTGGCCCGGATCGCTGGGATAGCTCTCTCTACCAACATCCTGATAAATCCACACCGGGCACTAGCTATGTCTTTTCTGCCGGGCAGCTACAAGATATTGATCAATTTGACGCCCAATTCTTTGGTATTTCCCCGCGCGAAGCCGCACAAATGGATCCACAACAGCGTTTATTACTCGAGCTGTCTTGGCAAGCGTTGGCAGACGGGGAGCAGCGGGTTGAGCAAAT
>CAJQQO010000348.1 GCA_905480475.1 uncultured Pseudomonadales bacterium
GAAAATTATAGCGTTTTACGACAGTATTAAAATAAATTTAACTAAGCTGAATAGTTAGAGGGTTAACGCTTCTTAACGCAAGCCGAAAATTTAAAGCTTTAAGCGATCGATAAAACTTTTTTCATCGAGTACTTCAATACCTAGACTTTCTGCTTTGGCTAATTTGGAACCGGCTCCGGGGCCTGCAACTACAACGGTAGTTTTTTTGGAAACGCTACCGGCAACTTTTGCGCCGAGCGCTTCCAATTCGTGCTTGGCTTGATCGCGGCTTAAGATTTCAAGGCTGCCGGTTAAGACCCAAGTTTGACCTACTAGCGGTAATTCTGCTGCCGCTTTAACTTCAATATCAAGCCAATGGATACCTGCTGCTTGTAGTTGATCTATCACTTCGCGGTTGCGAGATAAGCTAAAAAACGCATGTAAATGGTTAGCTACGATAGGGCCGACATCATCGACCTCTATCAAAAGATTCTCTGGCAATACAGTTTCTTCTTCAGTATCTGTGGAATCTTTAGACTTTTTCTTTTTGGTGCTTTCAGCATCGTAGTTTATCGCTGCGTCAATAATCGCAGCTAATGAGCCAAAGTGATTGGCAAGATTTTTTGCAGTGGTTTCACCCACTTCACGAATACCTAGTGAATAGATAAATTTCGCCAAGCTAGTTGATTTACTATTTTCAACAGCTGCTAATAAGTTACTAGCCGATTTTTCTGCCATTCGTTCTAGATTGGCAAGCGGTTCTAATTCAAGCGAATATAAATCTGCCACGGTTGAAATCATTTTTTCTTCAACCAATTGATCAACAATTTTCTCACCCAGGCCATCAATATCCATAGCTTTGCGTGAGACAAAGTGTTTAATCGATTCTTTTAATTGTGCAGAGCACAGTAGCCCGCCAGTACAACGGGTAACCGCTTCATTTTCAAGCCGTGCAACCGGTGATTCACAGACCGGACATTGGGTGGGTGGCTTTATGGCTAGTGCATTTTCCTTTCGCGCTTTAATAATAACGCGTGCTACTTGCGGAATAACATCGCCAGCACGGCGTACAACCACGGTGTCAGACTCACGAACATCAAGGCGAGTGATTTCATCAATATTATGCAGGGTAGCATTACTAACCGTTACGCCGCCTACAAATACAGGCTCGAGTTTAGCTACCGGAGTTAAAGCACCAGTGCGTCCTACCTGCCATTCAATTGCATTGATTTGGGTAATTGCTTCTTCAGCAGGAAATTTATAGGCAATTGCCCAGCGCGGTGCACGAGCAACAAAACCGAGCGCTTCTTGTAGTTCAAAAGAATCAACCTTGACAACGACGCCATCAATTTCGTAAGCCAGTGATGGACGCTTTTCGGTTAGCTGCTCACAGTAATTAATTGCATCATCAATAGACTTTAAACGTTTCACTTCGGCGTTGGTGTTAAAACCCCATTTAGCCAATTGCTTTAGGCTTTGCGAATGGCTTGCGGCAATGAACTTGCGATTGCTATCGCCAGAATATTCAATATATCCCGTGGAGTAAGCACACATGGTTAAGGGCCGCTGCGCAGTCAATTTTGGATCAAGTTGTCGTAAACTCCCAGCCGCCGCATTACGTGGATTAACAAACAGCTTTTCTTCATTGGCTTCTGCACGACGATTAAGCTGCTCAAAGCCGCTGCGGCTAATATAGATTTCACCCCGAACCTCAAGCTCTGCCGGAAAACCAGCACCACGTAAACTCAGCGGAATGGTTTTAATTGTTCTAACGTTTTGAGTAACATCTTCACCGCTGCTGCCATCGCCGCGAGTTGCGGCTCTGACTAATAAACCGTTCTCGTAGGTAACACTTACAGCTACACCGTCAAGTTTGGGCTCGCAAACATAATCGAAGCTCGCGTCCTTTTTGTTATCCTCGTCGCTATCTTTAATTTCAAGGCGGTC
Organism: uncultured Pseudomonadales bacterium; assembly: GCA_905480475.1. Classification (GTDB taxonomy): domain Bacteria; phylum Pseudomonadota; class Gammaproteobacteria; order Pseudomonadales; family UBA7434; genus UBA7434. The sequence goes on from CAJQQO010000348.1 coordinate 1,927, forward strand.
TTTTAAACGTTGATCAAAAGCCCGCAATTCCTCGGCATTAAAGGCATTATCCAGTGATAGCATTGGCAGCTTGTGGGTGATGGATTTAAATTTATCTAGCGGTTCGGCACCAACACGCTTGGATGGCGAGTCATCACTAATTAGTTCAGGAAAGCTGGCTTCTAGATCAATCAGTTGACGATACAGTTGATCGTAATCCCCATCGGGCAGAATAGGATCGTCTAAAACATAGTATTGATAATTATGTTCGTTAATGACTTCAATCAAAGTTACATAGCGTTGCTGCGCAAATTTTTTAATTTTTTTTGCTGCGGCAGCACTTGCAGATTGTAGTTCTGCTAGGGCAATAGGATTGGCCAGAATATTTTGAATATCGATGGAGGAAGTCATCAATAGAGTTAAGCCGTTTGGGTAGGTTTAGTCAGCGGTAGTACGTATCGCAGCGACGTTGCTTGTTATTTGCCGTGTTGTTGTGTCGTTATTTATTGCTGTCGCTTAGATGTGTTATCCATAAGCTAGCAAAGCCTTTCGCTGCTCTGCTTATTACTTTTGCCAACCTACGCTGATTCTAGCTCGTTATTCACCCTGCGACTAAAGCGTTTTATACGCTCGCGATAATGATTAAGCACTTGCAGCGTGGCGGTTGAATGATCTTCATCTAACAATATCGCGTTTAGATTTTTAACCAAACAGTTGGCGGTTTCAATCATACACTCAAAGGCTTGGTTAACATCTTCAGGCCCAGGCATGGTCATAAAAAACGTTACACCAGGCGTGCGAAAAGAGTTGATATCTTCAAGGTTAAAGGTACCTGGCTCAATCATATTGGCCACACTAAACTGCAACGAACCTTTGGCATCGGCTTTTTCATGGCGATGCAAAATATCTTTTTCACCGTAGCGCATATCGCACGCCAGTAAAATTTGAAGCAAGTCGCTGCCGTTAAAACCATCGGGATCTTTTGATTTAACATGCATCACCAAAATTTGATGATCACCCGTGTAAGAAGATTTTTGCTCGCTTGTCGCTGTCTGTTGCGGGTTGCTTGCTTCCAGAGCGAGATCTTCATCACGCCATTGCTCAAGCGCTTCATTCATTTCGCGACTCACCGGCACTAAATCGTCAGGCCCCTGCTCGCTGATAATTGGATCGGTGCGATGAATAACACGGGCGCCACCGTTGGGCAGCTCAGTGCCAAAGGTTTCACCTTCTTCAGGAAAGCCGCCGCCTAAACCCAGTGACATTTTAATGGGATCAGAACGTTCGGCACGCATTCGACGGAAACCATCGATTAAAACGGCAAGCACTAGCAATACGCCACCGCCGATTAACCACTCTCGCATTCCAATCTCGGATAACAGATCCATAAATGTAACGGCCTCTTAGCCCTATTCTATTTAGCTATTAATATGTATTTAACATTCACTATCAATTTTTAGTCGTATCTATTGGCAATAAAAACAGACAACTTTAAAGCCTAGCAATATAAATCTTTATACTGCCGCCATCGCAACGGCTTCATCAATATCCACGCTAACCAGTCGTGAACAACCCGGCTCGTGCATGGTGACACCCATCAAGTGATCAGCCATTTCCATGGTAATTTTATTATGGGTGATAAATATAAACTGTACTCTATCCGACATTTCTTTAATCATGCGCGCATAACGGCCAGTGTTTGCGTCATCCAGCGGCGCATCAACCTCATCGAGCATACAGAACGGTGCAGGATTAAGCTGGAATATCGAGAAGACCAAGGCTATTGCGGTTAGCGCTTTTTCACCACCGGATAGTAAATGGATGGTGCTATTACGTTTGCCAGGTGGTCTGGCCATAATGGCAATACCGGTATCTAACAAGTCTTCGCCAGTCATTTCCAAATAGGCGCTACCGCCGCCAAATACTTTTGGAAATAGATCTTGCAAGCTTTCGTTTAGCTTGTCGAAGGTATCTTTAAACAAGCTGCGAGTTTCTCTATCAATTTTTTGAATCGCATTTTCCAATGTGGTTAATGCTGATTCTAGCTCGTCGTTCTGTGAATCAAGATACTTCTTACGCTCGGACTCTGTGTCAAACTCTTCAATCGCGGCAAGGTTAATTGCGCCAAGACGTTCGATTCGCTTGCCAATATCTTCTAGATTTTGTTGCCAAACAGAAAGCTCGGCTTCTTCGGGTAAAGTATTAATCACCGCTTCTAATTTAAAGCCGCTTTCTTCGAGCTGCTCTTCAATCGTTTTGGTGCGAACCGCCATTTCCTGACTATCGATACGTAATTTCTCAAGCCGTGAACGAATTGACTGCGTTTTCTGTTCGCCATCAGCGCGGGCTTTTTCAGCTTCACGCATACTATGGTCAAGTGTTTCGACCGCTTTTCTAGCCTCGCCTAATTCTTCTTCTACCGCGATACGGTTTTCAAGTTGCTCACTTAAGCTGGCTTTTAATTCTGCTACCGGCGCTTCGTTTTCAACTTTGGATTGTTCAAGTAAAGAGCTGCGCTGTTCTAACTGTATTACTTGCGCGGCTAATCGTTCTACCGTGCCAGTGACAGAATCGAGTTGCGCGCGCAGACCTTCAGCACGGACGGCAACGGCTTGCATTGCCTCACGATTAGTTTTTGCCGTTTCTCTGGATACCGTTAAACTATCGCGGACTTTATCGCGCTCTAACAATAATGCCTCGCGCTGCTCTTCAACTTCTTGCATCGAGGCAATCGCGATATCCAATTGCTCACGCGCTTCTGTTAAGGCTTCGCGCTGTTGTACTTGATTTTGTTCTGCTAAACGAATCTCTTCTTGGGTGCGACTAAAGCGAGTTTTGATCTGGTCAATTTTTGCATTCAAAGCGCTAGCTTCGGCGCGACATTGTGACAGCGTTTGCTCTTCTGCTGTTTTGTTGGCAACCAAAGTATCTTTATTACTTTCGGCGGCAATGACCGCTGCTTCGGAATCCTCCAAGGCGATAGTAAGTTGCTCAATAGCATTTTCGCTAGCAGCAATATTTTGTTCTAGATCAAGCAATGATTTACGTCTTTCAATCACGCCCGATTGATTATCGGTTTGGCGAATAACGCGCAACCAGTTAGCCCCTAGCCAAATGCCGTCTTGGGTAACGATCGATTGATGAGCGGATAAGCGACCCCGAGCTTGAGCAGCTTCGGATAAAGACGATGCGGCAAAAACACCTTGTAACAAAGCACCAGTATCGATACCACTCACTTTGCCACTTAATAGCGGTAAGTTGACGCCAGCCGTGTTTTGATCGGCTTTGCTGCCAAGCTCAACAAAGCTAATATTACTTTTGCCAATACTGCCGAGCTTATCGAGAATACCATCCAGTGTATCGAGGGTGATCGCTTGTAAGGAATCGCCCAGTACGGTTTCGACCGCGACTTCCCAGCCATTGTCGACATGTAATTGGTCTAGCAACCGTGGTGCGGATGTAAGTTGCTGGGTTTGCAGCCACTGATTAGTATCGCCATTGGCGTCAGCTTGCGCGGCTTGTTGCAGCGCTTCTAATGAGGCCTGACGACCACGGAATTGTTGCAGCGCGCTTCGCGCGGTATCCAATTCAGCCGAGTATTGCTTTTGCGCGTCGCGCTTTTCTTGCAGCGCAGAGGTGCACTCAAGAATTTGTTCACGTAGCGTTTCCAGACTAATTTGATGTTCTTCAATTTGCTCGGCCAGTGTAACTTGCTGCTCTTCAAAAGTTACCGTATCCAAACCACCAAGCTCTGTGGTCATACGCTCCAAACGGCCACTTAAACCACGTAAGGCATCTTCAATTTGATCGATTCGCGCCCGCTGTACTTCGGCGTTCTTTTGCGGCTCTGCCGAACTCTCATTAAAACTGTCCCAACGCTGCTGCCAATCCTGCATATTCGTTTCGGCAGTGTTTAAGGCTTCACTGGAGTCGGATTCCGATTGTTTTAACTCTTCGTGATGAGGCTCTATGGTTGCTAACTCCGCACCCCAAGTGGCCATCTTGTCTTTATCTTCATTTAAATGTCTAGCGCTTTCGGCAGCGTTTGATTGCGTTTCACGTAAATCATCGGCGAGCTGCTGTGCACGTTGCTCATGATGGGTAATCGATTGCTCTACCCGAGCAATCTCGGCACCCAGCCCGTAGTATTTGGCTTGAATCTCGTTAAACGTATCGTTGGTAGCGACTTGCTGATCGCGCAGGGTTTCAATGGTTGAACCCGTACCAAGCTGTTCAGCAATAGATGCTTCTAGATCGATTTCGTGCTGGCTAATGGCTTCGCGTTGACCACTGGATTTATCGCGCAAGAATTGCCATTGTAGGCTAAGCGTTTGCGCTTTTACGCTGCGCTCTTCGGATTTGTATTCTTTGTATTTGGCGGCAGCAGCGGCTTGTCTTTTAAGGCGCTGGAGCTGGCGCTCTAATTCATCGCGTATATCGGTTAAACGCTCAAGGTTTTCACGAGTGTGACGAATGCGGGTTTCGGTTTCGCGGCGGCGTTCTTTGTATTTAGAAATACCGGCCGCTTCTTCAATAAATATTCTAAGCTCTTCAGGCTTCGATTCGATAAGCCGGGTGATCATACCCTGCTCGATAATGGCATAACTTCTTGGGCCAAGACCGGTGCCAAGAAATATATCGGTAATATCGCGGCGGCGGCATTTAGCGCCGTTGATTAAGTATTGCGATTGGCCATCGCGGGTCACTTTGCGTTTGATGGATATTTCACTAAATGCGCCGTACTCGCCACCTAACGTACCATCGCTATTATCAAAGACAAGTTCGATTGATGCCTGACCGACCGGTTTGCGCGCAGTGGAACCACTAAAAATAACATCTGCCATGGACTCACCACGCAGCTGCTTGGCCGATGATTCACCCATAACCCAACGCACGGCATCGATAATATTGGATTTACCACAGCCATTGGGACCAATAACGGCCACCATATTGCTGTTCAACTGAACGTTAGTAGGATCGACAAAGGACTTGAAACCGGCAAGCTTGATATTTTTAAGTCGCATGAAAGGTTATTTACTCCCGGCCCTGTAGGTTAAATGCGCTTGCAATGTCTGCCATCTATTATCCAGGCTATCTCTTGGCAAGATTCTTTCGCGACAAGATTGTGCACAGGATCAGTGGCTATTATTGGTTTGCTAACAATCTAATCGGCGATATTTTAAACTTTTTTTTCAGCAACATCTATCATCTACAAACAATGAATTCGCCAACAATGACTGAATTTTGGAAAATTAGTCTTTCCATTAAAACTAAAAAACGCGTGCCTCAAATAGCCACGCGTCGATCTAATATATCAATAGATTTCAGGCGTGTATGATGCACTGAACCGCTAGTGATAACAACGCTGAAATCGGTTTTGTTGTTTATATAAAGGATTATTTTTGACAGTTTTGGGAGCTAATTAGCCATGCACTTGCGGGCTTAAATAACCGATAGCAGTCCTGCCTCCTAAAATACTTCTACACGGCTAGGCAGCTGAGTTTAGGTATGCAGGCTAAGTTATTGGTTTTGCTTGTCTAATTGAAAAAACTTAAAGTGAATTCTCAAATCGATCACAGCTAGCCTAAATGCAGACTTAACTAGCAGTTGAACGTTTATAAATACTGCCCCGCTATTGCCGGTGTTTAATTTTTAGCTCAACCACTTTGGCGGCCTGCGGGGTATCCATAACTGCAATCGATAACTCATCCGATTGGGAATCTCCTGCTTGGGCAATCGGCTGCCCGCTGCGAGCTAACCTAGCGCCAACAATCACTGCGCTCTGCCCTGCAATTGACTGCGTCGCCATCCTATCGTTTTCCGTTATCAACAGCTCAATCGGCAGATCAGCCAGAGTCAGTCGTTTAGCGGCTAGCGGCATGCGCGGGCCATTTACTGCTCGGGCGAATACAAATACCGGCGTGTCAGCCGCATCATCTTGTAGCAGCTGTTCTGGATCAATACTTATCCGGACCCGAATATTGGCCCCTGTGTTGGCGTTAGGATTGTTAGCGCCGTTATTCGATAATATATTGGCGTGCGCCTTTGCCGCTTCAATACCATTTGTCGCGACCAAACGCCTTTGCGCGGCTTGAATACCATTTTTTATCGTTGTCGATTGCGGACTATTCTCACCATAAACAAGCAATGCCGCCTGCCAGTGTTTGATCGCTGCTGGGAAACGCTGCTCGGTAAAGGCCTGCATACCGCTTAGGCTTAGCGCTAGATACTGCTGCGGATCAAGTTGTAATGCCTGCTTGAGCAATTGGCTAGCTTCGGCAGAAAAAACGACGGTTTCGCTATTATGGGGATTGGCATTCGGACTGGCTGGAGCATTACTAGCGCTAACAGTGACTTCACGTAAATAAATTGCCTGTGCTAAGTAGGCAGTAAGTGTGGCGTTTTCTTTATCTCGCTCTAGTAAGCCTCGATAAATTCTAACCGCTTGATCGTTTTTGCCGACGGCGCTATAAACCTCGGCCTGTAAGCGTAATAAATCCTCACGTCCACGGCTTAATGGCACACTTCTATCAATAAAGTCGGCGAGTGATAATAAGGCTTTTTGACGTTGTCGTTCATCATCTGCGGTTTCCAGCGCCTTGAGCTTAGCTGCTACGTCCCAGTCCAAGCTGCCACCCAGTGAAAGCCCCTGCGGCAGATATAAAAGTAAAGCTGTTAGCGGTATAAAAATACTTGTGGCGATAATCAAAGCTTTACTGCCGCTTGATGATTTATTTAAGCCATCACTTTTCGAGCTAGCCGCCGCCTCAGTAATTTCGCCGGTCTCAGCCAGTATCTGTCGCTGCGCTTCATCGACCAATTCATCAAAGGTGGCTTGATCAATTTCACCACTAGTTAAGAGTTTGTTTAACTCTTCTAAACGCTGTTGATATAAGCGCAGATTGTCAATATCACGGCTGTTACCCTCTACTGCCAAGGTTTCGGCTCTGGCATCTGAACGGATAAACAAGCCGCTTGCGGCAATAATCAGCAAGGACATTAGAGCAACTGCAAGCCACCACTCAATTATCATATTTGTTGTTCTCGCTGCTGCTTTCACTGCGGTTGTTCTGGATAATATTGTCTATTAAGTCATCCATTTTTTGCTGTTGATCCTCGGAATCCTTTCCAACTAGCTGTGATGTTTTTTGCGCCTCTAGTCCTTGCCGGTTACGAAATACCAATACTATAATTATCAGCGTGCCGATTGCGGCTAGACCGGCGGGTAGCAACCACAGCACGGCTGTCGCGCTATTAACTGGCGGTGAGTACAGTACAAAATCTCCGTAGCGTGATTGCATAAATTCCAGAATTTCAGTATCAGAATATTCCTCAATAATTAGTAGGTGTAATTCGTTTCGTAAATCGCTGGCAATAGGCGCATCGGAATCTGCTAGATTTTGATTTTGGCATTTAGGGCAGCGAAGTTCGGCAATCAGTTGGTAGTATCGCTGCCGTTGCTGCGGATCAGTAAAAAGCAAACGGTCGCTGGCATTACCTGCAGAAGCCGTTTCGATTTGAGAGACTGGCGGATTAACATCACTTTTCGGCTGAGCAGTTAAACTGCCACTAAATATCAATAGTGTCGCTGATAGCGCTATAGACCGAATTATTGATCCAACTATTAATAGCAACGAAAAGCCTGCAAGATATCTCATTGCCAATCCAAACCTAGTGGCACAATTTTACTCTGCCAGACTTTTTCATCCATCACGCCAACATGGCGATAACGAATAATGCCTTTTCTATCGATAACATAAGTTTCAGGTGCGCCATAAACACCTAAGTTCAAACCTAGCTTACCTTCGCTATCAAATAAGTTAAGCAGATAGGGATTACCCAAGCGCGATAACCACAGCTTTGCGTCTTCGCGATCATCTTTATAATTCAGTCCATACACATTAATGCCGCGAGTGGACAAGGCATTTAGATAGGCATGTTCAACCCGACAGGAAATACACCAAGTCGCCCAAACATTTAATAAAGCCGGCAGCTGGTTTAGATCAGCATTTGTTAGCTGCACTTCCGCATCATTTAGGCTGGGTAAATTAAATGTAGGGACAGCTTTGCCAACGAGAGCTGAGGGCAGCGCCGAAGGGTCGTGATCCCCACTAATAATTCGCTGTTCCAAACTCCAGAACACTAAGGCCAGCAGTATAAATACGAATAGCGGAATAAATAACTTTAAGCGATTTAGCATAATCGTGTTCTATTCCACCTACTCTAACGTTCGCCTTGAGCGTTTTGCTCAAGAGCTAAATTGCCGTTTGCTTGGTTTTGCGTGGAGATATTGCTGGTCGCATTTTTTGTCTTATTAGCAGCAGAGTGAACCGCGATTTTTCTATAGCGCTTATCAAATACCGCTAAGATGCCACCAAAGGCCATCATTAAACAACCCAACCAAATGCAGCGGACAAAGGGTTTAATATGCATTCTTACTGCCCATGCACCGTCACCCAAATCTTCTCCCAATGCGATATACAGATCACGGCTAAGACCGGGGTCAATTGCCGCCTCGGTCATAACGTTGCGCGCAGCATAGTAAAAACGTTTTTCAGGCTGCAGCACCGCAATTAATTTACCCGCTGTTTGCTCCGCATCTCTTTGACTGTAAATGTTGACAGTCGCGCGGGTACTTTGATAGTTCGGTCCGGGTACGGTATCAATGGCGGTAAGTTGATAGCTATACGGTGCGAGAGTAGCAGTGTCACCCACTAGCATGCGCACATCTCTTTGCTCTTCATAGATGGTCGTTAAGCCAACTCCAAGCGCAGTTACAGCGATACCAGTATGCGCAATACACATCCCCCAATAACTTAAAGACAGTTTTTTAGCCCCGGCAATAAATCCCTGTTGGTTTCGGGATTTACCAATGCTGTGCGCTAGGGTGCTGAATGTAAGCCACAATGACAATACTAAGGTAACAAAAGCTGTCCATTTAAAGTCTTGCTGATAATGCGCCGATAACCAAAAAGTCCCGCCGAAACCAATAAGCAGGGCTAAAATAATACTGCCCAACCAAAGTGGTAAGGCTTTTGCCGTACTGTTTGTTCGCTTCCAAAAAATATACGGCGCA
>CAJQQO010000349.1 GCA_905480475.1 uncultured Pseudomonadales bacterium
CACTTTGGATCACGGCGCCCAAGCCATCAGATTTTTTGCCGCTATCCTGACCCATTTGACCAGTTTCAGATGAACCGAAACTGTTAGTGATCATTACGTTTTCAAATTTCTCTTTGTATTTCGCTTGTAGCGAATCAGAAAAAACTGCGCCGCCCGAACCCACGCTAAATACTGAACTTAAATCCCAACGACCTTCATTTTCATTCAGCGTATCCATCAATGGAATGCCCATAGCATCACCAACAAAGTTGACCGAATTGACTTTTTCTCTTTCGACAATGCTCCAGACTTGCTCGCCATTGAGTGAACGCCCTGGATTTAACACCACGGTATGACCTGCCAAATTACTAATACATGACGACCACCAGCAAGCGCCGTGCATTAATGGCGCTAAAGCCATGCTAGTCATATTAAAGTTTTCTTTGGCTCTAACAATAATATCCTCTGGCACTTTACATTGACCATCGGCATGAAAGTGACCACCGGCATTCATTGCCGCATAAAACAATGCAACATGCGGCCACATAACGCCTTTAGGCATACCGGTAGTACCGCCAGTATAAAGAATAAAAAGATCATCTTCCGAACGCGGGGCAAAATCGCGTTCAATCGATTGGCCACTTAAGGCCGCTTCATAATCGATTGCATCGATTAGAGCCAGATCTTCATTACTATGATCAGCAACAGCAATATAAGTATGCACGCGTGTCGCCGCTTCACGCACTTCGGCAATTGCGGGAACAAATTCCCGGCCATGAACAACCGCAACCATATTGGCGTTATCAAAAAGATATAACAGCTCATCTTTAACGTAGCGATAATTTACATTGACCGGCACGGCGCGAATCTTAAAACAGGCCCACATCGCTTCAAGATACTCATTGCAGTTATACATATACAAACCGATATGATCACCCGGTTTAATATTGCGCGACTGCATATAATGCGCGAGTTGGTTAGCTCTGGCTTCAAGCTGCGCGTAAGTGACCTTATGATCGCCACATACTAATGCGGTACGATCTGCCGGTACGGAATCTACAACCATTTCAAACAGGTCGGCTAAATTAAATGTTTTACCCATTGTTTGTTTTTTCTCTTGTCTGTTGTGTGAACATTTTAAATACTGATTAAGCTATCGACGGTGGTATCGAATGCATCGATTGTTGGATCGGTCTTGAGACCCTTAGCATCCCCAACATCGACAACATAAACAGCAGGTATTTTTATTAGCTGGCATTCTAACGATCTGGCCACCGATAACCATTATGACTGGTTAATAAACGCCATGATATTTGCTCATACCCGGTAGTGCTATGGCCAATACCCGCAATTCCCTTAGGCCTGACCTTTGCGATCGCCTTTTCGACAAGCTTTGAGATAGCAGCCTGGCTGACAAAACGCTTCAAACACCGATAAAAAGTAACCACTCGGTTCAGCTTAAGGATTATTGTTTAGATCTAAGCCTTCAACTCGGTGACAATTTTTTTCCACATCGCATCCGGTGCAGCATATGGCGCATAGATGGATAATCGATCAGCGTGCTTGCCATACTTGGCTTTTAGTTTGCCAGCAATTTCATCGGGCTTACCGCGGGTGGTAAAGGCATCAATAAAATCATCGTCGATATACGTTGCCAACTCATCCCATTTACCTTCTTTAGATAATGCGTTTAAGCGCGGCTGCAAATCACCGTAACCGACCGAATCCATCGGCGGTTTATAAGCTGGGGTTGAAGAGTAAAAACCCAATAAACTTTTGACGCTATCCTCTGCGGCTTTATATTCCGCGTCAGTCTCGCCAGTAATTACGATAGCGTTGATCTGCATAATAAAGTCATCACGCGAGCGATTGGCTTTCTCTAAACCTAGCGTCACCGCTGGCAACGCTTGCTCCTCAAGAAACGGCATAGTATTAAACGGATGGACAATCAAACCATCGGCAACTTCCCCGGCAACTTGCGTCATTTTAGGGCCTAGCGCACCAAGCAAAATAGGTGGCACACCGTAAGGGTTTTTACCGGCATGAAACATCGGCGTCATTAAGGTATGGGTATAGTATTTACCGCGAAAATCCAGCCGCTCATCATATTGCCAGCAATTAAAAAAGGCTTTTACCGCTTGAATATATTCACGCATTCGCGGTGCTGGCGGGCTAAACTCGACGCCAAAACGTTTTTCAATATGCGGTTTGATTTGCGAGCCAATACCGAGTAAAAACTTACCTTTGGAAAAACGCTGTAAATCCCATGCCTGATAAGCCAAGTGCGATGGATTACGTGGAAAAGCGACTGCGATACCGGTTGCAATATCCAACTCTGGCGCATGCTCGCTAGCCAACACCAAGGGATAAAAAGGGTCCCAACTTCCTTCCAGCGAATACACGCCGTCATAACCAATATCACGAAGTCGTTTAGCTTCCTCTGCAGCGCCATCCATCATTGCGTAAAACGGCCCATCAATTTTCATACATTACCTTCTGGTTAATTTGTGCTGTTTAGATCAGCGCTGGTGGATTTATCGGAGAGTTAAATTGAATTTTCCTGTTAAGCTTATGCCGCTCTTGCACAGTTATACTATTTAGCATTTAGGGCAGGTAACACGAACAAATCGTTAGCCATTATAAATCAGTTACACGCAAAGCGTATGCAGCAACAGAATTTGGCCAAGCATATCAAAGCCAACAGCAAAAAACCGTTATCGATTATTAATTGCTTTATAGCCTGTAAGGCAAACAATCCATAGTATTTAAGATATGGCATTTTAAGACCTAGCATTTAACCACCAGCTCACAGAGAGTCGTTATGACAATTAAGCACCCACGCCCCGATTTGGTTAGACGGATTAATTTAATGGGCGAATCAGTAGGTGGCGCACACCATCTTATTTCATTAGATCCCGAGGAAATGCTGCAAATAGCGCAGGATTCCACCGGTCTAAGTGATTTTGGTGACAGTC
>CAJQQO010000350.1 GCA_905480475.1 uncultured Pseudomonadales bacterium
AATCTTTTTTGAAACCTTTGCCGGAGAGCCAAGTAGGGATAACTTACAACGCTTTTTAAGTGAAGCTTTGGTGCACGATCAACGCTTTGTTAATGACGAGCTAATTGATGAGCGCTGGCATGTTTTTCAAACTCAAAACCCGCAAGCGGTTAAAACCATGCAAGTGCCTAACTTATCTGATCGACTCGGTGAAATAGATATACCGGTTATGGTGATGTGGGGTTTAAATGAAAAAATTATGCCCGAAACCGGTATTGATAAATTAGCTAAGGGTATTAAAGACGTTAAAGTAATTTTGGTTTCTAACTGCGGCCACTGGGTTATGGTGGAGCATCAAGACTTCTTTAACCGGACCACTGAAGACTTTTTAGAGTATTAGTTAATGGACTTTAGTGGCGGCTGCTACTGTGGCGCTCTACGTTATCACGCCACAGGCAAGCCTTTATTTAAAGCGCTTTGTCATTGTCAGCACTGCCAGATCTTTTCTGGCGGTATGGCAGCTTTGTTAATCGGTATGCCCAAGTCTTTATTTGCCTATACCCAAGGTGAGCCTGCGGTAATGCTCAATCAATCCAATAGTGAGTCCAAAGCGCAGCGCGAGTTTTGTGGTCATTGCGGCACACATATATTAGCAATTGCTGATAGCAACCCTGAAATGGTTTCTATTAAAGTGGGAACAATGGATGATATTAGCTTGTATGGTTCGCCAGAGATGGCATTGCAAATGGACGATAGTCGAGCGTTTCATACCCTGCCTGAGGGTATTGCGCAGTATCCACGTTGGCCGTGGTCATAATTAGTCGGCAGCGTTTTATTAAGCAAACAAGATTAAGTTTTAGGATTTTCTTTTACGCCAGTTGCTTGGCGTTATGCCATACCACTGTTTAAATGCACGAATAAAATTAGAAGGATCTGAATACGCTAGCATTGAACCAATATCATTGGCGCTAAGATGCGTGGTTGTCAGTAAGTCAGCGGCATATTCGCTGCGTACTTGTTCCAGTATTTTTTTATAAGACGTGTTATCGAGCTGTAATCGGCGTATTAACGTTCTAGTTGATAATGCAAGCTCGGTGGCACATTGTTCTAAATCTGGTAGTTTTTCTAAGTATTCTCCTTCCGCTCGCATTTGATCAAAACACTGTGCCAGTCGTTCTTTTATCAGTAGTGCGGGGTCTTTTTTTATTGCATATAAGGCGGCTAACTGTTCGCGGCACTTAACAATATTCGCTCGGTAGGTGCTTTCATCATAGAGTGGTGAAACAATATCTAACCATGAAGCGGGCATAATTATCGCGTTAGTCGCACAATTAAACTGGCAATCGACTTCTAAACCGGCGTTTAGTTTTTTTGCGTAAGCGGGTGCAGGGTAAACAAATTGCACACTTACATTATGCATTAGTGGATGGCCGACAATGGTTTCAATAATGGTTAGAACCGCCTTAATAGACATTTCCAAAATTTGCCGACCATAATGTGGATCGTAAGTTAAGTCATCAATACTTATCGCACAGCTATTCGCTTGGGAATTAAAATCGGAATCTTTTAGCAGTCTAAAATCCAATGTGGCGGTGCGAGTAGCATGATATTGAGCCAGTACTTTTAAGGCATCACCAAGTGTTGCGGCGCTGATGGCGGCAAAACCCAGTGGGCCGTGACTGCTTGGTCCGAGTTGATTAGCAAAGCCAATTGGCCAATCAGCCTTTGCACCTGCGGCTTCAATATTGACTAACATTCTGCGCGCTTGAGACCATTTTAAATAATTTGTGCTGTGCAATTGCTCCTCGGTTAAAGCGGTATCTTCCAGAAGTGCAGCTTGAGATATCTCACCCAGCCCGGGGATTCCGGAGCGTGAAAGCAGGCGAGCATAGGCAGAGGAGAACAGTAGGTCTTCATTTGCGTTATTCATGTCATTCATGGCGACGAGCTTAGCAAATATGACATTTAATGACCATTAAAATGTCATTGAATGAAATGGTTAAGTTTGACGGCTTTGCATAAACTGCTATCAGTCAAACTAACGATTTACCCGAATGGCGGCAAAATGAGTAACAATACTTATCAGTTAGAGCCCTCAGGGCGCAGCCTCGATAGCAAGCGCTATCTCTGGCTGGCGTCGCCGATATTACCCTTGCTGCCTTTATTGGGCTTATGGTTTTACCATCTGACGGCTAGCGAGTGGGTTTTGGCGTTTCCGTTAGTCCTTAGTTATATTGGCCTGCCTTTGCTTGATTTGATTTTTGGCGAAGACGAAAGTAATCCCGCTGATAGCGCTATCGAACAATTAGAAAATGATTCCTATTATCGCTGGCTGACTTATCTCACTGTGCCTACGCATTTTATTAGCTTATTTGCTTTTGCTATTTTTGTCGGTACCACGCCAGTGTCTATTGCGGCGGTTATTGTGCTGGCTTTAAGTTCAGGCGCTTTTAGTGGCCTGGCTATTAATACTGCCCACGAATTGGGTCATAAAAAAAGTCGCTTTGAAAAAGCCTTGGCTAGAATTACTTTGGCCGTGCCGTTTTATGGGCATTTTTGCATCGAACATAATCGTGGTCATCATCGTGATGTGGCCACTCCAGAAGATCCAGCAAGTTCTCGAATGGGTGAGAGCATATATCGCTTTATGATAAGAGAGATCCCGGGCACCTTAAAACGCGGCTGGAATGCAGAAATAGAGCGTTTGGCGCGATTAAATTTACCGCCCTTAAGTTTCCGAAATCATATTTTGCAGTCTTACTTTATTAGCATCCTTATTTATTTAGTACTTACACTGATTTATGGTTGGCTGGTTTTATTATTTTTAATGATTCAAACGTCCTGGGCTTGGTTTCAATTAACCAGTGCCAATTATATTGAGCACTATGGCCTATTGCGCGAGCGAATGGAAAACGGTCGTTACGAAAGTTGCAAACCGCATCATTCATGGAATGCAAATTCGTTGGCAAGTAATGTGGTGTTGTTTCAGTTAGAGCGACACTCTGATCATCATGCAAATCCTACCCGACGTTATCAGAGCTTGCGTAATTTTGCGGGTATTCCCCAATTGCCAACCGGATATTTTGGTATGTACTTGGTGGCGTATATTCCAGCGCTGTGGTTTAAAATAATGGATAAACGATTACTTGCCACGCCCAATATCAATGGCGATTTATCTAAAGTCAATATTGATCCCGCGCAACGTCAGAAAATTTATGCTAAGTACGCTTAGCGTTTAACCCCGCATAAGAATCTATATTTATCTACCGGCTCCGAACCTTCCGCTACCTGTCTGGTGGCTTGATCTAATGCTCGCTACTGTCGATTTTTCCCACAGCCTTTGATCGATTCCGATCATTGTGTTGGCCGGTTTTGGTACATCGATCTTGCCGGTATGCCGTAATATAAGCCCGGTAAAGACTCTTTCTCAAAACCACTATTTAATAATACGCAAATAAGCAATTGAGGATAAAAGCGATGGCTAATCAATCACTTGAAACATTTATGACCGATCCACTCGGTTTTTTTGATGCATCGGTAACCAAGATGCATAGCATTGATCAGCAGGAGCTGGAGACATTACAGCGTGCGGCAATGAAAAAGCGTTTTGAGATGCACTATGCCTCAATCGAAATGCTGCGCAATCTAGCTGATCGATTGAAAGTTACCGAACTCAATGAATTTAATGATGTGGTGCCTTTATTGTTTGCCCACACGGCATTTAAATCTTACCCGGCGGCGCTGATTGATAAAAAACGCTGGGACTTAATGACTAAGTGGTTACAAAAACTGACTAGTTACGATATTTCTAACGTTGACCTTGAGGGGTGTGAGAGCCTTGATGAGTGGTTGGATCGATTGGATCAGCAAACGCCACTAGAAGTTATTACGTCTTCGGGTACCACTGGTACGATTTCTTTAATCCCCAAGTCACGCGAGCAAGCGCATTACACGATGAAAGTTTGGCGCTGCTTTTTATTCCAAACCTTTGGTAAAGAGCCAAGCGAAGAAGAAATGAATCCGGATGTCGATGTTATTTGGCCAAACCATGCTAAGGGTAAGCTCGGTCATTTACGTATGGCGCAGTTATTGCGTAGCGAGTTTACTGGTGGTGATGAAAGTCGTTTTCACGCTTTGTATGAAGACGCGATCGATAGCGACTTAATGTTTTTAGCCAGCAAAATGCGCGCAGCGGCGTCAAAAGGCGAGCTTGATCGATTGGAAATTGATCCAAAATTAATGGCGCGTAAAGATGAGTTTATCGAGATGCAAGCGCGTCGCCCGCAAGAGATGGCAGATTTCTTTGCCAATTGTACTGAGAAGTTAGCCGGTAAACGGGTTTTCACTACCGCCGCTTATCCCATTATGTATGAGGTCGCAGCGGCCGGTTTGGAAAAAGGTATTAAAGGTGTCTTTGCAAAAAACTCGGCCATTCTTACTGGCGGTGGCACTAAGGGTTTTGTATTGCCCGATAATTTTCTTGAAGTGATCAAAGAATTTATGGGTGTCGATGTTATTCAGGAAGGTTATGGTATGTCGGAAATCAGCGCCTTTCATTGGGCCTGTGAAGAAGGGCATTATCATATTGCACCTTGGGTTGTACCTTTTATCCTTGACCCCGAAACCAGCGAGCCTTTGCCGCGTGAAGGTACGGTAACCGGTCGTGCCGCATTTTATGACTTGGTTAACGATAGTCATTGGGGCGGCATTATCTCTGGCGACGAAGTTACTATGCATTGGGATACGCCATGTTCCTGCGGTCGTAAGAGCGTTTACCTTGCCCATGACATTATGCGTTATAGCGAAAAAGAGGGTGTTGAAGACGATCGAATTAGTTGTTCAGCCACGCAGCAAGTGCAAGAAGAAGCGGTAGAGTTTATGCGTGGGTTTGAAGGCTAGTCAGCGAATACCTAAAGATGAAAACGATAGGAGTGGACAACAGTGAGCGCATTTGATGTGCCGTTATTTATTCGCGGCAAAGTAATAGAAGAGGATTGGGTTGAGTTTGGTGGTAGAGATGGCAGCGGTGGTTTTCGCGCGCCGGATCCGCATAAATATGTTGATCAACTACCACTTTCCAGCCCAATGGCTTTGCAGGATATGCACGATATTTCTTTTGATGAAATATTGGATGTATTAGAAGAGCTGGGTAAGAATCTCGACTTTGATAAAAATCCCTATATTCGCCAAGCCTATGAGGCCGGTTTACATGCGGCACCGTATCCTCCAGAGATATTAAAAAATAGCTATACAATGTTGCCTGCGGTATTTGATCGCGAGTCCATGCGTGAAATTGCCGAGCAGCGAATTGGTGTGGATTATTTAAATGGCTGGGTAAGTGAGACTTTATTAGATGGCCGAAAAATTAATATTCGTGCCTTTGGTGCGCGTGCACTGCATATCCCTGCTGGCAATGGCGGTTTGGTGTCAGCGATTACTATTATCCGCAATGCGATTACTCGCAGTGATGCAATTATTAAAGCACCGTCTAATGACCCAATGACAGCGATTGCCTTGGCGCGTACGCTTGCGGATATTGCGCCAGACCATCCAGTGACTAAACATATCTCGGTTGCCTATTGGAAGGGTGGCGATGAAGAGTTTGAGAAAAAACTGTATAAGCCGGAGTTTATTGAAAAAATTGTTGCTTGGGGTGGTTTTGCTTCGGTAAAACATGTCACTAAATATATTCAGCCCGGTTTGGAAATGATTGGTTTGGATCCAAAACGCAGCGCCACTATTATTGGCAACGAAGCATTTGCGGATGAAGACACTATGCGCGAAGTTGCCGCGCGTGCGGCTTGTGATATTGCTATGGCTAATCAAGAAGCCTGCGCCAGTGCGCGAGTGATTTACGTAATGTGTGGTACTGATGATGCAGCGATACAGCAGCTGAATCAATTTGGTGAAATGATTTATGAGGCGATGATGGCGATGCCGTCTTTTATCACCTCTAAACCCAAAAGTCACGATAGAGCGTTACGTGATGAAATGGACGCCACGCGAATGGACGATACTTTTTATCGCATTATTGGTGGCGATGATAATGAAGGTGCGATTATTGTTTCGCAATTTGACGAAGCGGTTGATTACTCGCCGATGTTAAGCGGGCGAGTGGCAAACCTTGTACCGGTTGATGATATTAAAAAAGTCACCGATGCAGTGACTTCGTATACCCAAACCGTTGGTATTTACCCGGAAAGCTTAAAAAAGCAATTGCGCGATCAACTACCGATCTTTGGCGCGCAACGGTTAACCTCATTAGGTTATGCCTGCAATGTTACATCGGCATCACCACAGGATGCGATTGAACCGGTGCGCCGAATGTGTAAATGGATTTTTGAAGAGGAATGCGATCCGGATAAAGTCTTTCCGCTATGGCGTTTATAAGCACGATGGCGCCTAGAACAATGTTTATAAATATAGAGTGTGATCTTAGCCTGTGACGAGTAAACGTTTAGATAAAGTTTGGGATCAACTAATCGACGATTTAGGCGAGGCGCGAGCGGCTTTAACTGATCCGCAGTTTCACTGCCCGCCATCGTCTGATCGTAATGATGCCGAGGGCTATCGTTATTTATTAGGTCAATTGCATCGTTTAATCGAGTCTGAGTTACAGCAAGATCCTGACTTTCCGTACTTTCAAGTACAGGCATCACCGACCAGTAAGTTTACGATTGATAATGCCGATTGTTTATATCTGTATGCGCCAATTAAACCGCAGGCGTATTATCGTATTATCGCTAAGGCAGAAAACTTTGATCATTGGCGAGGTGCGCGTGCTAACGATGCAGGATTTTATGCGCCCAATTACGTCATTTTTGAAACGCATACGGTAGGTCCCGGTGATAGTGGCGGCACGGCAGAGTTGCGTGACGGTTCGCGTGTGATTACCGGCTCGCTGGATTCCAAAGCTATCCAGATTGACGATAACGGTGATTTTGAAATTCTTATCGGACCAAGCAAACCTGCGGACTATAGCGGAAATTTTATTAGCAGTATTGCCGCCAAAGGCAGTCAATTATCCAGAGGTGATACCGCTGCTGCGGAAATGCAAGCGTATAAACTGTATGTTCGCGAATTATTTTCCGATTGGGAATGCGAGCGTTCATTGGAATTATCGATTGAGCAGTTGGCTATACCGCCACAGAAAACTCAACTTGAAAATAACTATCCGCAACCAAGACAAAGTGAAACTACGGCAACGCAAATTGAGCAATTAGGTTTAATGCTTAAAAACCATATGCGTTATTGGACAACGATGTATGGTGAGTTATTAGATCCTTTTGGCACGGCGGAACAAGCCAGGCCTAGTCATCTCGCGAAAAATAAATTAGCCAGTCCCAAACCTGCATCAACAGCGGGTGGAGGAGGTCAGGCTTCTAATTTTTATGCCGGTGGTTTATTTGAGCTGGATGCGAATCAATATTTATTAATTGAAGTCAATACTATTATCGAACCTGAGCAAATGGGTTTTCATCTCTCTAATTACTGGGGGGAGTCGCTGGATTACGCCAATCATGTTAGCAGTCTTAATGCATTGCAGTCGTATTGTGGTAGTGATGGCGTGTATCGATATGTGGTGTCAAAAAATGATCCGGCAGTGCAAAACTGGTTGGATACTACCGGGCATACATCTGGTTATTTAACTATGCGATTTACTTATTCAACGCCGCCAGAGATTGCTGACTACCCAACGGTTGCAGCTGTTTGTGTAGATCAAAAAACATTGGCGGAATTGCTGCCTGTGGATACGCCAGAATTTACTAGCGTAGATAGACGTGCACAAATCTCTATTCGTAAAGCACATGTGGCGCGGCGATTTAGACAGTATTAATAAGCTACTGTTATCAAATTTCAATCCAAATATTAAATAATAATACGCAGCCTGTTAGGAGCGGGAAATGAACAAAGCAAGCGGTCGTCAAGTTCCACAATCATCATGGGCTAGCAATCTAAATTGTTTGGGTGATGCTAATGCTGCGGCAGACCTTGTGCCAATGGATATGGATACCATGCTAACTGCGGCGCAGTCGCAAACCGGTTTGCAGGATTATGGTGATGATGGTTTTCGTGAAGCGTTATCAATATTGATTGATTCCCTGAATAATGAAGCGGCGCTAAATCTCACCGGTAGACTTATTGCTAAAACAGAAATCAGTCGTTTATTACAAAGTCGTTTAGCCATTATTGATACTGAAATACGTTATCCCGAAATCGCCCAAGAAAAAATTAATGAACCCTTATTTATTATTGGTATGGGGCGTACGGGTTCATCGATATTGTATGAATGTTTTATGCAGGACCCTACGCATCGTGCGCCGTTAGCGTGGGAGAAAAAACTGCCATGTTTTGATGCGGCGGTTAATCAAGGTTATCGTGCAGCGAATCCAA
This sequence comes from uncultured Pseudomonadales bacterium, assembly GCA_905480475.1. Lineage (GTDB taxonomy): Bacteria > Pseudomonadota > Gammaproteobacteria > Pseudomonadales > UBA7434 > UBA7434. The sequence continues at coordinate 8,374 of CAJQQO010000350.1, forward strand.
TTGACCCTATTGATTGGGTCAATGCAGAAGCAAAAATCATGTACGAGGTTGATGATAGTTTGCGCTCCAAGCATGAAACTCATGCTCACTTGCCTGAAGAATGTTCGCAATTGATGGCGCACGAGTTTCAAAGTGGTCATTTCTTTAGTCGCAATAATGTACCGTCTTATGCTTTATGGAATGCGACCAACGATGTAACGCCCGCGTTAAATATGCATAAGCGTATTTTAAAAATATTGCAGTGGCAAAAACGACAGGTATCGAAAGCTAGCGGCGAGAGCAATTATCAGCCGCAACGTTGGATATTGAAATACGGCGGCCATATGGCTTGCTTACCACAATTATTCGCCATCTATCCCGATGCAAAGGTGATACATACTCATCGCGATCCATCGGTAGTCGTGCAATCCATGACAAGCTTAATTGCTAGTTTGAGATTAATGCGCAGTGATAGTTTTGATGCCGGCAGTGCGGCGGAAATGCTTAATGCCGGTATGGCAAAAGGTTTGGGAAAAGTTATTCAAGAGCGTAGCGATGCGCTAGTGCCGACGGAGCAGATTGCCGATATCCATTTTTCTGAATTAATGACCGATACGATTACTACCATAGGCAAAGCGTATAAAGCCTTGGGCATGCCGTTTAGCGATACGGCAAAAACCGCTATTGAAGACTATCTGCAGGCTAGACCCAGAACTCAATTTGGTAAGCATAAATATGCCTATGCCGATTCGGTTGATCTTGAACGTGAGCGACTGCGCTTTCAGGATTATATGGATCACTATGCTATCGCGGTAGAATCGTAAGCTAGCATCTTAACTTTTGATATGAACATAGGTTCTTAAATTATCTAATCACGCAAAGGCATTGATAGCAATGTTAAACAATTTGATAAAAGAAAATAGACGGAGTGAACGATATGTCTGCATTTAATCGTCGATCAACAGCAGAGCAAGTCACCGAAGGATTAGATTTAAGCGGTAAAACCATTTTAATTACTGGCGTTAACTCGGGTTTGGGTTATGAATCCATGCGCGTATTAGCGATGCGTGGCGCACATATTATTGGCTGCGCACGAACCATAGAAAAAGCCCTTGAAGCATGCGATTCGGTAGACGGACAAACTACGGCGATAGCCTGTGAGCTAAGCGATCCTGCATCGGTTAATCAATGTGCCGATACGGTTATTGCTATGGGAACGCCTATTGATGTGCTGCTTTGTAATGCCGGAATTATGGCCCTAATGGAGCATCAAAAAGCCCATGGTTTGGAAATGCAGTTTCTAACCAATCATATTGGTCATTTCTTATTAATTCAGCGCTTGTTAGGACTTTTGCAAGAGGCTGGTAAATCGCGAGTGGTGTTAACTTCCAGTGGTGGGCATACGCATACGGTTGCAGGTGGTATCGATTTTGCCAATCTCTCTGGCGATAATCAGTACGATGCATGGAAGTTTTATGGCCAATCCAAGTTGGCAAATATTTTATGCGCCAATGGAATCGCCAGCCGATATAAAGATCGTGGCATCACTGCTAACTCTGTTCATCCCGGTGTTATCCAAACCAATCTGGCGCGCAACGCCGGTGGTTTAATGACAAAAGTGATTCAATTATTTGCGCCATTATTTTCGCGCTCGATTGCCCAAGGAGCGGCAACCCAATGTTATTTGGCGGTTAATCCGGAATGCGAATCGATTAGTGGCGAATATTTTGCCGACTGTAATCCAGCTAAGCCTTCCAAATATGCATTGGATAAAGGCTTAGCTAATCGCTTATGGGAAAGATCAGAAAAAATTATTGCAGAATTTGATGGTTAAGCGGGTGGGAATATTTGTTTGCCATTAATCTCAACGCGAATCCGGCGCAGTTTTAACTCAAGAATGCGCCACTCGCCATCACCTTCTTTACGGTATTTTTCAAAATACCAACCTACGCCCCAGAGGTGTTGACCACCTTCGGATTCAGGCCACCAGAGCATATCTTCCATTGCCCAAATGCCGGTGGCGCTAGCGGCGCCAGTCAATTCAATTTCTGAGGTATGACCATGATGAACGGTTTTAACATTTTGAAGAATAGGCGGTAAATACTCTCTAAAGGCTTTGCGGCCATTTACAATCGGCGAACCTTCCTGTGTGGTATCAATCACCACGTCTTCACAAAATACCTGTTGCCACTCATCCCAGTTTTTTTGATCCATATGGCGAAAATAACGCGCTTTAAGTTGGCGGATTTTTTCTATTTCTACAAGATCCTGTGGGGTCATTATGTGCCTCGTATAAAATTGTTTGTGCCGCTTAGTTTATTCGTTAGTGGCTTATTGTTTTTTTTGAATAGCAAGATTCTATCCGTGTGGCAGAGTAATTTTGCTGCTGGCAAAAATCCAGTAGTTAGTATCACTAACCGTAATATATGAACACGATGTCATAAAGCATTGTGCTGATTGTAAGACGGTACTGTTTAGAATAGAGCGCGGCATAAAATAACAGTATGATAAAAGCGGGTATTAAAAACCACTTCAAAAGCATCGGTTAAACCGGATAAGTACTATGTCAATTATTGAGCAGGAAATTAGCTACCAACACGATAGTGTTATTTTAAGCGCCTATCTAGCATGGGATAGCGAGCTGTCATCAGCTAGCGCCCAAGGCTTGCCCGGTGTATTAATTAGTCACGATGCAATGGGTGGCGGCACTGATTTTGAAAAGGGTAGAGCGCAAGCCCTGGCGGCGCTGGGATATGTGGGCTTTACTCTCGATGTTTATGGTGCAGACGAGGCGGGCAATAAACAACGTGCAAGTGGTAGCAAGGAGGCGTATAGCTTGATGCGACCCTTTGCTGAAGATCGTTTATTGTTGCGCGCTCGTTTGGCAGCGGGATTAGCTAAGCTGGCGGAGCAGTCGCAGGTAGACGACGCTCGTATTGCGGTGATCGGTTACTGTTTTGGCGGAATGTGCGCCTTGGAAATGGCTAGAGCCAATTTAGCCATAAAAGCGGCGGCCAGTTTTCACGGTAGCCTTTCGGCGGATTCGAATCTGGCTGCAGATACGATTGCGGCCAAAATATTAGTAATGCATGGCTGGAGTGATCCAATAGTGCCCGAGGAGGAAGTGAGTAAATTTGCCGCAGAAATGACTGAGCGTAATGCCGATTGGCAATTTATTGCTTATGGAGGGGCAATGCATAGCTTTACTAATCCGTTGGCAAATATGCCTGAAAGCGGTGTGCAATACAGTGCCGATATTGATCGCCGCTCGTGGCAGGCCTTGACTAATTTTCTTAGTGAGGTCTTTGCTGGCTAACCATTTACAAAAACATTAATACCCAGTTAGTAATAAACTTTTCAATCGCTGTAATATTTGCAGCTTAGCAAATTGCGTATCATAAAATCTGCAATACTCGACATTCGGCGGCCAGTGATCTGCAGCCTAGGTTTAGTAGTAAGGGACTCAACAGTTTCGCGTGGATTACTGCCGTTTCAATTATTATCTAGTTATCCCGCTTTGCTGTTGTTTATACAGTGGTTATCGGTATTGGGATTTCACTATTTGCTAACACTATTTGAAAGTAAAATTTACGGAGGAATTTATGAAAACGTCCAAGGCTATAGGATTAACTCAGAGCATTTAAGATTGCAGCATATTTCTAAAGGGCATCGCTGCCATACTATTAAGTAACTGTATATTAAGTAACTGTATATTAAGTGGCGGCGCGCTTGCAGCTTCGAAATCTAGTAGCACAATTTCTACAAGCGCTACTTCTACAAACACCAACTCTATTCCTACAAGTACTAATATTGGCAAGGGTAAAGCTGACGCCGCGAGTTGAAAAAATGTAAAAGGTCGTTGGCTAAATGAACTAGGTTCAACGCCTATTATTTCCAAGCTAAAAAAAGACGGTAGTGTAGCGGGGCAATTTATTTCGCCGCCAGAAAATGGCGCCGAGCAGTTCCAGCTCGTTTGCTCGTTTAATAAAACTCGGGCAGTTACTGATTTACATTTGATGCCAGCGCTAACGTTATCTATTAACTGGGGTGAATACGGCAGTGTTAGCGCTTGGTCTGGCGGTTGCACACTCAAACATGGTGTGCCTACCATGGTGATGATAATGAATCTGTCTCTGGTCAATGCGTAATATGAATGGGATCATATTATCACTGGCAGTGATCGATTTACGCCGCTGTGATTGACTTATACTTAGTTCGCTCAGTTTCGATGGATAGCTTTATTGCCGAGGATATTAGCTTGGAATTAAAGTTGCGGCTAAAAACGCTTGAGTAAAAATAATACTAAAAGCTGGCCATTTAAGTCTTATTGATTCTCTTTGGCGCTTGTCGACCTATAAAGCCAGTCTGGCTGGTTTTAATAATAATAAAAACCGGCCGATTCGCTTAAAACCCTTGTTCACCAAAACGTAAAGTGCATCGCCTTTCTCTTCGGGGTAAAATCTCCTGCTCGATTGATACAATAATCTTATTAATATACACCGTGATATTGGCGCGCTATTTGTTATGAATGAATCAACTTTTTACAGCGAAGATCCCGAATACGTAAAGTACAAGGACAATACTCGCTTAAATCATATTCCGGGTGATTATGGTAAACCGCTAATCGGTTATACGTTTAGTTATGTTCAGCGACCATTTGATCTTATGGATGACTTGCGTGGCAAGTATGGTGATGTTTTTCGTACCTCCATGACTTTTCAAAAGTTTGTTGTTGCACTAGGCCCTGAATATATTAAACAACTGACGTTAGATAGCGATAAAGTATTTTCCTCGCGCATGGGTTATCACGCGCCGCTAAAACACTTTTTTGAAGGTGGTTTATTAATGCGTGATTTTGCCGCGCATAAATTTCATCGCCGTATTATGCAAGCCGCATTTAAAACCGATGCGATGCGCAATTATGTCGATACCATGCATCCGGTTATCGATAGCCAGCTAGATTCATGGAGTAAGGATGATGATTTTCATTTTTATCCCAACGTTAAAGAATTGTTGCTCGATGTCGGTGCTAAGGTCTTTTTGGGTCTGGACTTGGCCGGTGGCGAAACTCAGCGTTTAAACGAAGCGTTTTTGGCCATGGGTGAAGGCTCGCTTGCAGTGATTCGTAAAGATTGGCCGGGATTAGGTTTAGCGTATCGCAAAGGTATGAATGGTCGTCGATACCTTGATAAGTTCTTTCTCGATTTAGTCCCCAAGCGCCGCACCGGTGATAGTGCTAACGCTAGTGATATGGCGACATTTTTTGCCAACGAAACGACCGAGGGTGGCGAGCTATTTCCTATCGATGTGGTTTCCAAACATCTTATCTTCTTATTGTTAGCCGCGCATGATACGACGACTGCGGCATTAACCATGGCCTGCTGTTATCTTGCCGATAACCCACAGTGGCAGGGGCGATTAAGAGAAGAAGCACGAGCCGTGGTTGGCGGTAATAGCGGCAATATCGCTTACGATGATTTAGCCAATATGCCTGATACCGGTAATGTGTTTAAAGAAGTTGAGCGTCTGCATCCTTCGGTACCCGCTTTTATGCGTCGTACCGTTAGGGATACCGAGATCGGTGGCTTTATGGTTCCGGCCCACACGCCGGTACAAGTATCGCCGCTTTATACGCAAAGAATGGAAGAGTGGTGGAAAGACCCACACAGTTTTGATCCCGACCGTTTTGTTCGTGAAGAGCATAAGCAGCATCCGTTTTTGTGGGCACCCTTTGGCGGTGGTGCGCATAAGTGTATCGGTTTACATTTTGCCGATATGTTATTTAAGTGCGTGATGTCGAGTTTACTTTTGCGTTACGAAATTTCCTTTGCTGATGGCGATGGTTTTCCGGATGCCATTCAGCATTTCCCATTCCCTAAACCACAAAACCAGTTGCCGCTTAAATTAACCAAGCTGTAAGAACGTCTGAGCTATAGATGAATCTGGACTAAAGATAATGACTATTGATGGAGAAAATAAATGAAGTTTAGTTACGGTATTGCGATGTGTGAGCCCGATCAGTATATCCCACTGGCGCAGGCGGCAGAGGCGGCAGGTTACGACTATATTACGGTGCCAGATAGTCTGTGTTATCCCCAAGAAGCCAGTTCTAAATATCCTTATAACGCCGATGGCAGCAGAGAGTTTTTAGAATCACTGCCTTTTATTGAATCCTTGGTTGCGGTGACAGCAATGGCTGCTGTTACTAAAGATATTCGTTTTTTAACCTCGGTTTATAAGTTAGCGATTAGACAAGTGCCTAGCGTTGCAAAGCAAGTACAAAGCATTCAAGCCTTGAGTAACAATCGTTTTGATTTTGGCGTGGGCATTAGTCCATGGGAAGAAGACTTTGCAGTCACCGGTGTGCCATGGAAGCGACGCGGCAAACGCTTTGATGAGCAGATTGAAATTTTTAGAGGTTTAGAAACTGGCGAGTTTTATGGTTTTGAAGGCGAGTGCCATTCCATGCCGGCCAATAAGATGAATCCGGTTACGGGAACACCTACGCCCATTTTGATTGGTGGTCATTCCGAGCCTGCGTTAAAGCGTGCGGCTAGAGTCGGCGATGGTTGGATTGCCGCGGGTGGTGATATCCCTGAAATGAAAGCTTATATCGACCGCCTAAACGAATTGCGTGAAGAGTATGGCACTGCCGATAAACCTTTTGATATATGGGGTGCAGGCGCAGCAGCATTTAATAAAGAAGGTTTGGAAGAGCTGGCAAGTATTGGTGTTACCGGTGTGGCGATCGGCTTTAGAGATGTTTATAACGGCCAGCCCGATGCGCCATTTGATGAAAAGGTGCAACAACTGCAATGGTATGCGGGCGAATTTATTAAGTCATAAGTTTTTCTACTGATCAAATTAATGCAACGATAAGAGTACTTACTATGCCAATGTTAATGACCCGCTACGATTTGCGTAGGCCGGATTTTTGTACTGCCACACGAGCCGAGTTATACCAAACGGCGGTTGATCAAGTGGAGTGGGCGGACAAGCATAATTTTTTGGCGGTAGTGGTTTCCGAGCATCATGGCTCTCCCGATGGTTATTTGCCTTCGTCTCGCGTTATGGCTGCAGCTTTGGTTTCGCGCACGCAAAATATTCAAATTCATTTGTCGGCCTTAATTGCGCCACTGCACGATCCTGTTAGATTGGCTGAGGATCTGGCGGTATTAAGCTTACTTAGTAATGGTCGAGTGGTACCTATTATTAGCGCCGGTTATCGCGAAGAGGAATTTCTTGCGATTGGTAAAAAATTAGGTGATCGCAAAAACTATATGGATATGATTTTGCCGTTTTTGCGTAAGGCTTTTACTGGCGAGCCGTTTGAATATGAAGGTCGTGAAATTGTGATTACGCCCAAACCAGACGTTATGCCAATGTTGATGATGGGCGGTAGTACCAAAGCGGCAGCCTTACGCGCAGCGCGTGATGCGGATTATTTTATTCCCACTGTACCTGAGATGTTTGATATCTACCGCGAAGAGTTAAAGCGTTTGGGTAAGCCGGATATGGGGGCAAGCGCCAAGCAGCCATCGACTTGTTACTATGTTTCCGATGACCCGGATGCTTATTGGGATAAGCTCGCACCGCATGCGATGCATGAACAAAATTCCTATGCCGAGTGGGCAGAAAAGTCGGGTATAGCTTCACCTTACGGTTATTACTCTGATACTAATACACTGCGCGATAGCGGCAAGTATACGGTGCTTACACCCAATGCAATGATAGAGCTATTTAATACCATGCACGAAAGTGAGCCAATGATTTTATCACCCTTAGTGGGAGGGCTTGACCCGACAACGTCTTGGGAAAGTCTACATGCCTTTGAGAAAAAAGTATTTCCCAATATTGCAGAGAGCGGAGCCGGTGTATTTAAGGGCTAAATAAAAATCTGAAAATAATTGATTTGGTGCGTGTTTTATTGGTAGTAAAGAGAGATTTATGGCAGCAGATATTCATATTAAAGATTTAGCAAACCCAGTGCTTACCGATGAGCAAAAAGCCATTCGCGCCTACGGCGATACGCTTAAGGTGGATATTAGTCGTCAATCCATTATGGCCGAAGCGGAACAAATTGCCGGAAAAAACGATTGGGGTGATCTGGAATTCCTAGAGCGTCTAGATTTGATTTGTGATGAGTGGAGTAGCGATAGCAATATTAAGGGTATCGGTCATTTATCATTGCGCAATAAACTGTTGCAGCATGCGACCAGCCGCTTGCTGATTCAAGATCAGTTTAATCAACACCCTGAAATACATGATATTCAAATTGAGCGGCCCATTATTGTTGTGGGTTTGCCGCGTTCAGGAACCACGCACTTATTAAATCTAATGGCGGCCGATACGCGCCTGCGCTCATTACCGCTGTGGGAAAGTTACGAGCCTGTGCCACGTCCCGGTGAGAGTTTATTAGATACAGGTCGCTATCAGCGCTGTGAAGATGCTTGGCAAGCAATGAAGGCGTCGACGCCGTTGATTGCCGCTATGCATCCGATGAATCCCGAGCATATTCATGAAGAGCTGGAATTAATGGGACCTAACTTTGGTTCTTATAACTACGAATGGTTAAGCTATTCCCCCCGCTGGCGCGATCACTATTATGCCGAAGACCAGACCTATCAATACGAATATATGCGCGATGTACTTAAGCTGCTGGTTTGGCAGCAGCGTGATACCGATCAGCCCACTCGCTGGGTATTAAAATGCCCGCAGCATTTGGAGCAGTTACCGATATTGCAAACGGTTTTTCCCGATGCAACGATCGCAATAACCCATCGTGATCCGGTTGCGGTTATACAGTCGGCGATTACCATTATGGCCTATGGGCAACGTCTGAGTCGTGACCGGGTAATGACTAGCGAGTTAGTGGAATACTGGTCTGATAGAGTAGAGCACCTACTGCGCGCCTGTGTTAGAGATAGGCCATTGTTAGCGCCGGAGCAAAGTATTGATGTGCCATTTAAAACATTGATTAAAGATGATGTTGGTATGGTTGAAAAGATCTATCAAAAAGCTGGACTGGCAATGGACGATACCGCCAGAGAAGCACTAACAGGATTCGTTGAAGAGCATAAAGAAGATTATGGCCGAGTTATCTACGATCTAAAAGGCCAGTTTGGTGTTGATCCGGATGACTTGCGCAAGCGTTTTGATTTTTATGCCAAACAGTATTTAACTGAGTAATTTTTTTATTAACACAAACCTATGTAAATTATAAATTGAGTTGGAGTTTAACCATGTCTGTAATACCTGCCCCCGAAGCTGTTCATTTTGCCGAAAACGATTTGCCATTTGTTGATATTGGTGACGGCAGCATGTTGAAAGTTATGCAAGTAAAAGTAGGCGAAGGCCTATGGATTATTGAAAATATATTCCAAGCCGGATACGAAGTTGAAGCGCATAAACATACTGGCCCTGTTTACGGTTATACCCAGTCTGGCGCGTGGAAATATAAAGAATACGATTATGTTAATCGTGCTGGTTCGTTTTTATATGAGCCAGCCGGCTCAATGCATACGCTGCAGTGTATTGAAGATAACACTCGCGTTTGGTTTCAAATGTACGGCTCTAATTTAAACCTTGATGCCAATGGCAATGTTACATCAGTAGCAGATGGCTCGGTTACGCTAGAGTTTTATTACGCCATGTGTGAGCAACAGGGTTTGCCTAGACCCAACGTATTGGTTGAATAATTGGATTAAAGTTGGCCGGTAGTTTTATTAGCTTAAATATTATTTTTACGGAAAGAAAAATATGTCAGATACCTTTAATCCTTTTGAAACACCCGATGCCAAAAAGCCGTTGAATGAACATTGGGCGGCTAAGCGCAGGGTTGCGGATGCAGTGCGAAGGCTTATTGCTAATTTAACTACCAGTACCGATAGCGCTGAGGAATTAAATGCGATTGCCGAGCAGGTAGAGGTTCAGGCCGATGCGCTAGCTCGTTCTCAAAGCCTATACGGCATGACCGCATTTGAGCGCTCGGGTGATGGCGGATATGGCACGCACCGACAATTGGGTTATGAAATGAATCCGGTGTTTGGCAAAAGTAATCCGCTGGCGCCGCCGTTTAATATCTGGATTGATGATGAGCGTGCTTACGGTCAGGTCAGAATGGATTGGCAATATGAAGGCCCACCAAATTCGGTGCACGGTGGTTTTGTTGCGGCCTTGTTTGATCAGTTTTTAGGTGTGGCGCAAAAAATGACTGGCCAGCCGGGCTTTACCGGCACTTTAAATGTTCGCTATATCAAACCGACACCGATTGATACCGACTTGCGTTTAGAAGGTTGGGTTGAAAAAGTTGAAGGGCGTAAGAACTTTTTGGTGAGTGAAATGTGGGCAGGTGATACATTGACTGCGCGCTGCGAAGGTATTTTTATCTCGGCCTCTTTTGAGGTATTAAAAGATTTAAGGAATCGTTATGTACAAAGCGACTAAGGCTCAATTTGGCAAGTCTACAGTGCGCAGTCTTTTAGTTAGCGCCTTACTATTATTGTTAGTCGCATGTTCAGCGAATAGCATTATAGAAGGGAGCTTAAGCGGCAATGCTGATAATTCCCAAGCTGATACGCAGTCGTTTTCAATTGCGGTGATTCCCGATACGCAAAACTATGTCGATTACAAACATCAAGCCCGTGCTGGGTTTGCGCTTGATAGTAGCGCTTTGTTTATCGAACAAATGCAATATATTGCGAGTCGCGCCGTTTCTAAGGGTGGGGATATTGCTTTTGTTGCGGCTGTAGGAGATGTCTGGCAGCACCAAAGTAAAGCTATGGATAAAGACCATGCTGATCGCGGCTTTGAAACGATCGATAATCCCTATTTTTCAGCCGAAATAGAATGGACCGATAAAACTCTTGAGCTTGAAGTGCCTAAGGCGATAGAGGGCTATAAAATTATTAGTGAGGCGGGTTTGCCTTTTGGCGTGGCGCCGGGTAATCACGATTACGATGCGATGTGGAGTGTGAAGGAGTATCCGCCTAATCTTAAATTAGCGCCTGATCAAATTACCATGACGCGTGAAGCTTTGGGTTTATTGCATATTGGCGGCTTGGATAATTTCCGCAGTGCATTTGGTAGTGATACAGAGTTTTTTAGGGATAAACCTTGGTATATTTCCAGCTTTGCTGGTGGCGCTAATAGCGCGCAACGTTTTAGCGCCGGTGGTTATACCTTTTTAAATATTAATCTGGAAATGCAAGCCGGTGACGAAGTGTTAGCGTGGATTGAAACCGTATTAGCGGATAATCCCGGCTTGCCCACCATGCTTACAACTCATGATTATCTAGATCCACGTGGCCAGCGGGCGGGTAATCCTATTGTTGATCTTGAGACTGCTGACCCCGATTTTCATAACTCCGCAGAAGAGTTATGGGAAAAGTTAATTCAGCAGCATGATCAAATATTTTTAGTGGTGTGCGGCCATCATCATGGTCAGGCCATGCGAGTTGATAACAATATTTTTGGCAATCAGGTTTATCAGGTACTAGCGGATTATCAGGATCGAGGTCGGGCAGGTTTAGATAATGGCCAAGCCCTTAGTCGTTATACCGGCCAGCCAGTGGGTATTGGTGATGGCTGGTTTAGGCTTATGACTTTTTCATTAGCTGGCGAAAATCCACAAATAAAAGTGACCACATACTCGACTTATTTTGATGCCTTATCGGATGATTTACCTGAGTATGCCAATTGGTATCGGGATCATGAGCAGCCGGGTATGAGCGATAGCGACTTTTATGCAGCCGAAGCGTTTACCATAGACTTGGTGGATTTTAAAAAGCGTTTTGGCGCAGCTAAATAAAAAGTTAAGTGATCAAAGGTAAAAAGCTAATCAATAGTAAAATGAACACAAGCAAAAAACCAATATGACTGATCAAAGCAAAGATTCAAAAGCAGAATCCTATCCAAAGTACGAAGGCGAAACTTTTTTAAATCCTAGCTATGGTCAAGGGGTTTTTCGGCGTCGTATTCGTTTGTCGCAGATAGCCGATACGATTGTAGGTGAGCTGGAAGATTGCATGCACGGTTTTAGATCGACCATTGTGCACGATGGCAGCAAGGTCAGAGAAGTATTGGGTGAGACTTTACGTTACCCCATGAGTACTTGTCCCGGCGCGACCGAGCCGCTGCAAGAGCTATTGGAGTTGCCTTTAGCTATGTCCGCCGAGGAGATTAATAAGGCCGGAAATCCCTTTGGTAACTGCACGCATTTGTATGATTTATCGATATTAGCGATTGCGCACTCACAATATCATACGGCGATTCGACAATATGATGTTGAAGTTGAGGATGAGATTGACGGCGCATGCGAGGCGCGGGTATTTCTTGATGGTGAATTAATTCATCAATGGCAAACCTCTTTATTTCAAGTTGAGTCTCCAGCAAAGCTTAAGGGTAAGACCTTGTTTAAAGGTTTTTCGCGGTGGGCTAAGCAAAACTTTGCAGGGCCAGAGTTAGAAGCGGCGCATGTCTTGCAGAAAGGCTATTTTGTTGCGCAAGCGCGTCGCTACAATACTGAAAAAGCGGCAGGGCAATCGGCCTTGCATGAGCAGGCTCAACGCAACGTCTGTTATTCGTATTCGGATGGTATTGTGGAAAAGGCCGTTCGCTTAGGGGGTAATAGTCGTGACTTTACGAATACGCCTGAGCAGTTGCTTAAGTTTCAATAAGAAAATATCTAAAAAGTCTTAATTGCGAGAGTGCTGATGTATTAATTTTGCGGTCGGGTTAAATCTTATTTAGGATTTAAGACTTTATCTAAAGTGCCTTTATCATTTTTATTAAATAGAATAATTTGATCGGCGGGTAAGTCCAGTCTTCGAGATTCGCTGCTGCCTAAGGCGGTTTCACTGACTACATAGATTGGCGCTCTAACCGGTAAGTTGGCGCTTGTGTCAACGCCGTTAGAATCTTCAGTTACTTGACCCTTGCTAAGCATTGATAAAATTTCCGCCACATTATCCGACGACATACCCAAGCCAAGAAAAATAATATCCGGTGTTTTTTGCTGAATCCGTTCGGTGGCTTGCGATAGGGAAGTGGCAACCATACATTGCCAAGCTTCGTCGGCAAGCTCTTCTAATAGTAATTGCCGCGCTTCGGATTCTGGCGCGATTAATAGTGCCGAGCCGCGTCTATCCTGCGGATTTAAATGCCGTAAGATGGTGGCCATACGCTGACGATCAACCGGCTTGGGTAAGAACTCGGCGGCACCAAGATCTAGACCAAGATTTTTTTCATCCAGCATCGATTGTAATACCACAGGGATATGTCTAGTGGACTCTGATTCTTTTAATACCGATAGAGTAGTCCAGCCATCGATGTTAGGCATCATTAAATCGAGTAGAATTAAGTCCGGTTGTTGTTCATGCGCCAGCTCAATACCGTGCTTGGCATCCTCGGCTTCAATGCCCCAATAACCTTCTTTTTCCAAATGCCGCAATAGTAATTGACGCGCTTCGGGATCATCGTCAATGACCAATACGCGGCCCAGCGCTTCGTTTTCTAGTACCGTACTTTCATTGTCAGCGTTAGCATCGTCGCTAATATTGAGCCCCAGTTCTTGCTGATTTTCAGCAGGTATAGTGCTGCTCTGTCTTTTGGCAGGCATACGGGTTGGCAATAAAATAGTAAAGGTAGTGCCTTCGCCCT
>CAJQQO010000351.1 GCA_905480475.1 uncultured Pseudomonadales bacterium
CCGATGGCCTTAAGTCGCTGCGTATTAATAAAAAGCGCCAAAGCGCCACATCGGCATTGGTTAGCAAACTCAGCTCGGCACAGCTAAGCCAATATGTCAGACTCGCTGCTGAAGCAGATATTTGTAGTAAAAGTGTCAATAAAGAAAGCGCTTGGCTATTGATCGAAATGATCTTATTAGGCTTAGCTGGCAAACCATTACCAACCCTTCATTATCATTTGGACTAATAGCAGTATGTAATACCATCGCATTAGGCAGAACCTTAGCAATAGATAACATTAGGCTCGCCTAAATATTCAAATCTAATACAAAGAGAACTGCGATGAGCGATATGCTATTTAACGATCTAAAAGTCATTGACCTTGGTAGCTGGGTAGCAGGTCCTGCTGCGGCAACTATTCTGGGCGATCTTGGCGCTGAAGTTATCAAAATCGAGCCGCCGGGCATTGGCGACCCGTATCGTTATATCAATTACGTTCCCGATGCGCCGCAAGCGAATGATAATTACTCTTGGCAACTAACCAGTCGCAATAAACACAGCTTAGCGATTGATATTAAATCCAGCGCCGGTTACGAGATTTTGTTGCAACTTATCAATCAAGCCGATGTATTGGTGACCAACTTCCCTCCCAAGGTATTAGCCAAACTTCAACTGCGCTATGAAGATCTTAAAGAGAAAAATCCTAAATTAATTTATGCGCATTTATCCGGTTACGGCGAACATGGCGACGAAGCCAACACGCCCGCCTTTGATCGCTCCGCTTTTTGGGCACGCTCCGGCATGATGGATGCCATGCGCCACGATGGCGGCGCACCCAACCATAGTATTTTAGCAATGGGTGATCACCCTGCCTCGTTAGCAACCTACGGCGCAATTGTTACTGGCTTATATAATCGCGAGCGCACTGGCAAAGGTAGCAAGGTACATAGTTCATTAATGGCAACCGGTGCTTGGTGTCATGCCCTGCCGCTGCAAGCAGAACTCTGCGGCGCAGAACAAATTCGCGAACGACCAAGAGAAAAATGCACTAACGCTTTAGCGCTGGCGTATGGCTGCCAAGATGACCGATGGTTTTTGCTCTGGATATTTGACCCTGACAAAGGTTGCGAAGAATTATTACAAGCCATACAACAAACCGAATTATTAAACGACCCTCGCTTCGCCACCCTCGAAGCCAGAACAGAAAATGCACCCGCGCTAGCTGAAGTATTTGATAAAATATTTCAAAGCCAGCCTTGGCAACACTGGCAAAGTCTATTTGACAGTAAGGGCATTGCCTATGTACAAGCATGCGACCTAAATGATGTTGTTAACGATAAACAATTTATTGAAAACGATGTATTTGTGCCTTTAAACAATACCAACACCGAAGCGACTCGCACTGTAAATAGCCCTATTTTTATAGACGGTTATGCGCGCCAAGATGCAGGCCCCGCGCCCGATATTGGCCAGCATAGCGATAGCATTTTGCAAGGTCTTGGTTTAGATTCGCAAGCGATTGCACAACTACGAGAAGATAAGGTAATTGCCTAGGTAATTACCTTCTTATATTGTAAGTAGCTAACTTATTTTTAAAACAACAAACCGCGTAATAAAATATGGAATATCTACCCATCTCCCAAATACAAGCCATGCAAGGCTTGCGTATTGTTGCCTGCGCCAATGTACCTAGCCCATGGAGTTTAGCGGCACGGGCATTATTTGATTATAAAAAACTGCCCTATGTTTTAGGTGAACAGTTAGTTACTAAAGAGAACGCAGAACTGCAAGCATGGACAGGACAAAATAGCGCGCCGGTAGTTGCCTACCGCAAATCAGACGACAACCCCAATGATAATGAAAAACTCGCTAGCAGTGCTGAAGGCATTATTTTACTTGCTGAAAAATTAGAACCTACATTAGCACTTATACCTGCAGATCCGGAACAGCGCGCATGGATGTTTGGTTTATTACAATCACTTACTGGCGAAGACGGTTTCGCCTGGTGTAGAAGGTTGATGTCCCTAGGTAATATTGGCCAAGCTAATATGCGTGGCGATATTTTGCGAATGGCACTGAAATACGATTACAGTGACCAAGCTGCGGCAAAAGCCGGAAGTCGAGCTGCCGAGATATTGCGGGTATTCTCTAACACTTTAAATCAGCAGCAAGCTAAAGGTAGCGATTTTTTAGTCGGCTCACAGCTAAGCGCCTTGGACTTTTACTTTGCAATATTCATTGCTGTGATGTACAAACCACTGCCCAATGAGCTGCTACCCATGCCCGATGGTATGCGTGCCGGTTATGAGCTAGGAAGTGATGAATTAGACGCGGCCGCTGATCAGATTTTATTTGACCATAGAGATAAAATCTTCGCTCAATCCCTAACGGTTCCTATTAGTTATTAGAGCAAGCCAGCGCTATAGCGGGCTAACGACAGCTCGCATCCTTCAATTAATATTCTTTCACTGGATGATCGGCAAGAACTGCATTACCTTTCGTCTCGACTATATAACATCGCAAGATAAGCCTAACTGCGTAAAAACCCGTTTTAGAGGACGAACCCGTGCCCAACTCTGCAAGCAATTATTCCAGCGAAAAAATCTTACTCGTCAGTTCCGACTGTCACGCTGGCGCGTTACCCAAAACCTATAACGACTATATGCCGACCAAGTATCACCAAGCCGCTGACGATTGGTGGCTAACGTACGCCAAAGAAATGATTATGCGCACCGGCACCTTCTTTGACCAAGAAGCGGTAGACGAATTCTCTAAACAAAGCGGTGATGAAGGCACGGGCAAATTTAACGCCAACTCAGTTAACACCTTAGGCGAAGCCAGCGAAGAAGATATTCGCGCATTACTTAACGATGAGACCAGCCCTTTTGCACCCCGACGTGGTGAGTTTGATGCAGACGTTCGATTAAAAGAATTAGAAGACGATGGTATTGCCGGCGAACTTATCTTCCCGCAAATGGCTCCCTTTGGCGCAGGCTTAACTCAATACCGTAACCCGATTAAACCTGAATATAACCTTGAAGGTAATCGCGCCTATAACCGATGGTTAGCCGATCTTTGCAGTGTTAATCCCGGCCGTCACGCAGGTGTCGCCATCATTAACGTTGATGATATTGATATCACCGTCGAAGAAGTCAAAAAAGCAAAACAACAAAATTTATTTGGCGGTATTTTATTACCGATTAGCACTGGCGATTATCCTTTTTATCACCACCCTCGTTATGAGCCGCTATGGGCGATTTGTAATGAATTAAATATGCCTATCCATGTGCACTCGGGTTGGTGTCCTGATTATGGTGATGTACCCAGTGCCACTGCCATGTTTATTAGCGAGGTTGATATGTGGGCGCATCGACCTTTTGCCGCATTGGTTTGGTCAGGTGTATTTGAGCGATATCCCCAATTAAAATTTATATTTACCGAAACCGGTTGCGCGTGGATTCTTGAAGCATTGCGCGTTTTGGAATTTAAATCTCAAAACCCTTTGTTTGCGCATTTTAAAAAGGGTTTGTCGATGTCACCGAGCGAGTACTTTCAGCAAAATTGTTATATCGGCGCATCGTTTTTGCCTAAGCATGAAATTGATAAACGTCATGAGATTGGTCTTGATAAGTTGATGTGGGGATCGGATTATCCGCATATGGAAGGTACATGGCCGAATACGATGCCGTATATGCGGGATACGTTTGCGGGTATTCCTGAAGATGAAGTAAGGAGTATGTTGGGCTTGCAAGCGGCGAAGGTGTTCGATTTTGACATGGGGATTTTGCAGCCGATAGCGGATAGGATTGGGCCGACCATGGCGGATATTAATAGTTAGCGTTTCGTTTTTTGTTTTTGTTAAGGTCGAGGGGTTTTTCGGGAGTCACACGGCAGCGGCGCACTGACTATTTGCGGATGCTGAGTATTTTAGATTAAGATCAAGGTCAAAACCGTCGGTGGTGGACCGACAGCCAGTAACTTTTTTTCTACAGCAAAAAGTGGGTCGCATGTCGGGCGACTCCCGACATCTTTTGACTTTGAAGTTGACCTTGATCTTGCAAAAGCAACCGCGCCACCAAATACAAAAAAGTTACTGGCTGTCGGTCCACCACCGACGGTTTTGAAGTTAACCCTATTCCCTAGAGCCAACTCAAGTTATTCACTCCCACTTCCAGCACCAACAATATCAAAAAAACAACCAACCAAATTAGCTGTTAACGCTGTGGCGCAGCAACACCCACCATACCTCCCAGCTACTCTTTAGAACCCTCAGTCATCATCAACAAATAGTCGCTCGACTGTTTTTGCAAAAACGCTTTCGTCTTATCAACATCTTCCAGCCTCACATCAACCGACGAAACACTCTGATTAATAATATTCTTTTCAACTTGGCGATAAGCCTGATCATGCTGCTCTTTATACGAGCCGCCGCCACCCAAGCCCTGCGAGTAACTCAGCTGCGACATTGCTAGCAAAACACCACTAACAGCCAATAAGCCTACTGATCGATATTTTATAATCACGACTTCCTCCATTGCATAGCATCAAGAAAAACAAGCGCAGTTTTATGTAACTGCAACCTATCCTCGTATAAACAGTTAATTTGAAACTTATAATACTTATTTTTAAAATACCAAAAGTAAGTCGCCATATAAACATCTTGCGGCGCACCTAAAGAATCAGCGGGAACAACATATACAAACTTTACGCCTGCATAACTTTTATTTTTCTGCTTAAAAGAATACTTGCGGCTGGACTTTAACTTACTACCAAAAAATGTGGATAAAAATATCTCTTTATCCATCCTCAGCAAATCCTCAAATCCAACCTTCGCAGGAAAGACAGAAATACTTGCATAATTTGCATAGCCGCTATCGATTTTTTGGTAACTTGCCGATAAGGTTTTTTGATTTTTGTTTTTCTCAATACCCCTGCGAGTATATTCATCAATCACTAGTGGATAGTAACGATCTAACTTGCTCTTTTTTTCAGCTGCATTCAGATGACTAAATGTACTGGCAGCAATAAACAGCGCCATAAAAATGGCTAATTTATTAGAATACATAACTCCCTCATGATCCTTTTCTTTTATTTTATGCGTCTTCCAACGCTCCAATACTATCTCTAGCACCAACAACTGACTAACGAAAATATAACTGCGCCGCGCTCAGCTAGCGCACGGAAATCATAAACACTTTTATGGGATTAGGCAAACATAGACCAAATTGGATTTATGGCGGGAAACCAATAAACTTATAGCACTGCTTTAAAGGTTAGGACTCGCCCCAAATAAAAAGCCGCGCTATAGGAATATAGAGCGGCTTTTAACATTAAGTTGGCGAATTGGCCTTATTGATATTTAAATGAAATAAAAACTCACTTAACCAATTTGTTATAAGCAAACAATAAAATAAACGCCCCTACAGTTGCAGTAACAATACTCCCCAAACTCAAACCACCGGTAGTACCCATCCCTAAAAACGAGCCTACAAAACCACCAACAAATGCACCAGCAATACCTAGCGCCATGGTCACAATCCACCCACCGCCATCTTTACCGGGCATTAACCACTTGGCTAATGCACCGGCGATCAAACCTAAAACTATCCACGATAAAATACCCATCATTTTCACCCCTGTAGAAGACTTTTAATTACCAACTCTTTGTATCGTAAGCGGCGACAAACCACACGTAAAATAGCGTAAAAACCGTTTAAGCTGCGACTTCTTTGATCGTTTTCATCATAGCTTCCAATTCCCAATAACCACGCAAGGCTATCAGCTCACCACCTTCATTTACTTCGTAGGTAAATACACCGTTAACCTGTTGCGTGTATTTCTTACCACCAAATTCCATAATCGTATCTAGCGTAACAATATTGGCGCACTCTAAACCTGCTGCATAAGAATGATGGATAGTGATTTTAATATCACTATTGGCAATATTAGTTTCCCAAAAGGCTTCGCGCGCCGCAACGCCTCTATGCCCTTGCCCCGCTTCGTCTAATGGCGATTTACCAATAGGGTCTTCGATAATGGCGTCTTCTGAATATAAACCTAACCAGCCTTCTTTGTTATGGCCGTGCACATACTCGCGCGATAACAAAGATGCTTTTTTTGCCGGATGCTCTTCACTCATTTTTCTTCTCCACTGGTTTGCTAATGCTAATTTCTTTTAATTTTTTGAAACTAATTTATTCCTGAAAATAGCTTATATAATATTAAACGCTTGCTTTATCTCCGCGTCACTTAAACCAAATTCTTCAGCAGTGTATCGATGCGCGCCAGAGGATTTGGGCTTATTGCTTTGCCAAGCTTGAATACCCTGCACTGCTGCATCACTTAACTCTATATCAAAGTGCTGATAAGCTTTGCCGATTTCTGCAAGCGCATTATTTTGCAGATCTTCAATACGCATATCATATACCGGAACCGAGGGATTACCTTGTCGAAACCGGTCAAGATTATTCAGCAACTGTGACCATTGCTTTAACTCGCGCCGACCAACTCGATGCTTATCAATATCCGGCTCTATCATTTGCCGTGAGGTATAAACCAAACTGGCAACCGATGGAATCAGGGCACAAGGGTCTCGATGCAACTGAATAATACAGG
>CAJQQO010000352.1 GCA_905480475.1 uncultured Pseudomonadales bacterium
TTCACGCACATCGCCACAAGATCGATGCCAATCGTGTCCACTACGCCGGTGTCGATCGCAATCCGCAATTTGGTTCCGACACCGTCGGTTGCCGCCACCAGAATCGGGTCGGCGAAACCTGCAGCTTTCAGGTCGAACAGCGCGCCAAAACCACCCAGACCAGCTATAACACCGGGCCGCGTGGTGCGCTTGGCTGCGGGTTTGATCTGTTCTACCAAAGCGTTGCCAGCGTCGATATCAACTCCGGCGTCTTTGTAAGAGAGTCGGGTGCTTGGATCGGCTGCTGTTGATTCGGTCATGTTTGCTTGGACGCCTGTATTTAAATGATCTTTAAAATGTTTAGCCGCAAGGCGGGTAGTCATTTTTCTCTGTAGTCATGAATTTCTATGTTGCCACGAACTTCTATTATGTCGCCACGAAATAGGCTGTTGCGAGATCGCTAAGCACGCAATATCGCGTTAGCAAATAGCGCTTTACGAGCCGGCTGCTTATTGCCTTCTGCCTGCCAGATTTATGAGCCGAAAGCCCGGTTAAATCCGGCGGTCGAATCTTATGGCGAATTGTACAGATTGCGTAGACTGGATGCAGCAAAAGCGGCCGTACTTTTTACGGTATTGGTCGATTTATCGCAAATTCTGTAAAGTAAAAAGTGCCGTGATTTGCGCTGCGTTATCGATACCGTCGCTTGTATAGTCTGTGGCTCGGCGGCTTTCACGGTTTTTACCTTCATTGGCAGCGAATGCTTGTCGAGTGCTTTATAATGCTGACCGGTTTTAGCTGGCTTGATTGGCAATTCTCTCCGACTTGGCTTCGATTGCAGGCATAGATTGATGCTAAATCGGTTTAATTATGTACAGTGGTTGGTCTAATTTGATGGTTTTATTTTTTAGTCGCTTAGCTGCGGTCTCCGCCTTGCTGATAAAAGCAGGGTTTACTGCTGTGATTTTACTGAATCTTCTGCATGCTCAGGCTGCGGCAAGTGAAGCTGTCGATCTATTTACCGTCGCGGTGGAGGTCGACTCCGAAACCCGCAGTGAGCGTGCCGCTGCCAGTAAAACTGCGCTTAAGATCTTATTGGCCCGAGTGACGGGTGATAAGCAAGCGACAAGACGGTATCCGCTGCTAGCCAGTAGTTTGGGCAAAGCCGATCGCTATATTGTTAGCTTCTCTTATGAGCGTAAGTCTATGGTGGCAAATCTACCGTTTGCCAATGATTACTCATCACAAGCAATTAATGCTCACAGCCAAGAACTTATGCAGCTTAAATTGGTGTTTCAGGCTGATGCTATTATGAGTTTATTACGCGAAGCTGGCGCTCCCTATTGGCAGGCCAATCGCCCCGGTGTTTTGGTTTGGTTGGCGGCGCAATCGGGTGGTAGCAAGGTGTTGGTTAATGCCGATGCATTTCCCCATCAATATGCCGAGCTTGCCCGAATTGCCAAAGCGCGTGGTATTCCGTTAATCCAACCCTTATTAGATCTTGAAGAAATGGGTCGAATTGACGCTAGTGATGTCTGGAACACCGCCTTTGAAACGATTAACCGTGCATCGCGTCGTTACGATAACGGTGTTAGCTTGGTAGGTAAGTTGAGCCAGGCTTCCGATAAAAGCTGGCTGGGACAGTGGACGTTAGTTTACCGGGGTCAGCGTCAAGTTTTACCCTTTAAAGGCCAATCGCTTGCGGCTTATTTTGCGCAGGGAGCCGATATGGCTGCCGATGCTATGGCCGCCGATTATGCGGTGGCCGCCAATCAGCAACAGCAGTTTGGCAATATTCTAACCATCGAGGTTAGCGGTGTGACTCAGCATGGTGACTATGTCTCGCTCACTGAATACCTTAGAAAAATTCCTGCCTTAAAAAGACTGCAGTTAAGTCGCATAGAAGGCGAGCGTTGCTACTTTACCGTTGATACTGCTGATGATATTAGTAATATACGCTCGCTGATTCAGCTGGATAAGCGCTTAAAACCACAGGCCAGTGCCAATAGTATTTATTCCAGTCCATCGGTATCGTCCTCCAGCCTACGTTATATTTGGCAGATGGATCGGTAGTTGGCATCATGATAAGCGTTACTAAAACAGGCGAAGCTAAGTTAGAGAACTTATCAGGGAATTTATATGAGTGAAACGACAGCAAGAAACTTATTTTGGTTAGCCGCATTTGTGGTTTCAATGCTTTTAGTCTTTGTGCTTAAAGACGTATTGACGCCATTTATTGTGGCTGCACTTATTGCTTATCTGGGTGATCCGATTGCAGATCGTCTGGAGTTAAAAGGGCTTTCACGTACATCGTCGGTTATTGTTATTTTTGTTGTGATGACCTTGCTGCTTATTCTAAGCGTTATTTTGCTCATTCCTATGATTAGCTCGCAGTTAAATTTACTGAAACAAAGCCTGCCGAATTATATTGAATGGATTCAGCTTAATTTTGTTCCATGGCTGCAAAATTATTTTGGTATTGATGAGTCCTCGCAATTACTGGATCAAATCAAAAGTGCCTTAAATAAAAACTGGCAAACGGCGGGTGATGTTGTTGGTATTGTTATTGGTCAATTAACTCGCTCGAGTTTTGCTGTTGCGGCATGGATAGGAACGATGGCTTTAATCCCGGTAGTGGCGTTTTATATGCTGCGCGACTGGGATATTTTTATCGCCCATATACGTGATCTTCTGCCTTTAAATAAAGTGAGTATTATTTCCAGCTTGGCGAGCGAATGTGACTCGGTACTGGGAGCGTTTCTGCGCGGTCAATTATTGATTATGGTTTTACTCGGCATGATTTACGCTATTGGCTTAACCATTGCCGGTATCGACCTATCGCTGCTATTGGGTATGGCTGCCGGGCTGGCGAGTGTAGTGCCGTATTTAGGGGTTATTGTCGGCATTGTGGCCTCTGGCTCTGTCGCTATGTTTCAATATCACGATTGGATTTACTTGCTGCCAGTGCTCGCAGTCTTTGGTGTCGGGCAAATGCTGGAGAGTATGTTTTTAACACCTGTGCTAGTGGGCGATAAAATTGGTATGCACCCGGTAGCGGTTATTTTTGCGGTACTGGCCGGTGGGCAGTTATTTGGTTTTGTCGGTATATTACTGGCCTTGCCAGTGGCTGCGGTGGCAATGGTGTTGATTCGTCATATGCATCGCAACTACAAAAGCAGTGTTTTTTATCATGATGAAAGTGAGTTGCAAATTGCTGAGGCTAAGGCCACCGCAGATGCAGAAGTGGAGCAGCTAGAAAAATCGATTGCCGATATTTCAGCTGAGTCAGCTTCATCGCAATCAGACGATAGCAGTACGTCGTAATATTAACGCGCGTCATAGCTTTACTCACATAATTAAGCAATCAATTTGAGAGCCGTTTTTGGCAATAGAAATCAATCAGCAATTTCCTTTAGCGCTTAAGCTTGACAGTAGCGCGACCTTCGCCAATTTTTGGGAACATAATGATGCCCAGTTAATTAGCGAGCTTAAAGATTTAGCGATGCAGGATAGCGGAGCATGGATTTATTTAACCGGCGGCACTGGCAGTGGTGTCAGTCACTTATTACAAGCCTGTTCTGCACTGGCCAATCAGCATAATTACTCGAGTATGGTGTTAAGTCTGGCCGAATTAATGGCTGCCGGTGAAAGCAGTGGTACCGAAGGTCTGGCAGGTTTTTTTGATTCGCTAGATGATTTTGATTTGCTCTGTATTGATGATATTGAGCTGTTGGTCGGCCAGCCATTTTGGCAAGAGCAGCTGTTTTATTTGCTGGAAAAGCTACGTAATAAAGCTAATTCGCGTTTATTAATTGGTGGTCACCAGCTTGCATCGCAACTAGATATTGAATTAAAAGACCTAAAATCCCGGCTTAAATGGGCAACGGGTTATCAGCTAAAAACGCTAGACGATAGTCAAAAAATATTATTGCTGCAATTTAAGGCCAAAGCACTGGGTTTAACCATGAGCGATGAAGTTGCCCGGTTTTTAGTAAATCGCTGTTCGCGTAATATTGCTGATTTACTTAATGTGCTAAACCAATTGGATAAATTGGCCTTAAGTAGTGGGCGACGACTTACCGTACCATGGATTAAATCGGTTTTGGATTTATAGGGCTACGGCTTATTGTTTTTTCCGAGCTGCTAGCAAAGCCTTTTT
>CAJQQO010000353.1 GCA_905480475.1 uncultured Pseudomonadales bacterium
ACCGATCCCATGTTTGTGCCACTGCTTGAACAGTTGCAAGAAAAATTCACAACCGTAAAAGGCTTTATCGTTTTAACTGACCAAGCCAATATGCCTAAAACTACTCTTAATAATGCATTGTGTTATGAAGCGTGGATAGGCGATGAAAGTGATCAATTTGATTGGCCGGAGCTTGATGAAAACGCGGCGTGCTCTATGTGCTATACCTCGGGAACAACAGGCAATCCCAAAGGTGTTTTATATAGTCATAGAAGTACGGTACTGCATTCATTAGTGGGTGTAACTCCGGATGTGCTTAATTTATCAGGTCGCGATTCAATATTGGCGATTGTGCCGATGTTTCATGTTAATGCATGGGGTACGGTTTATAGCTGTCCGATGGTTGGCGCAAAGTTGGTGTTACCCGGGCCAAAAATGGCTGATGGCGAAACATTAACCGCCTTAATTAACGGCGAACAAATTAACTATGCGCTTGGTGTGCCCACGGTTTGGTTAGCCTTGGTCAATTATTTGCAGTCTTCAGGCCAAACCATTGAATCTTTAAAGCGGGTAGTAGTCGGCGGTGCGGCGTGCCCGCTATCGCTGATGAAGGCAATGGAGTCTTACGGCGTGTGGATGAATACTGCCTGGGGTATGACCGAGATGAGTCCCACCGGCACCTATAATGTACCGCCTGATGATATGGAATCAGTTAGTCAGGATGAGATCGATGCCAATCGTACTCGAGCAGGGCGAATAATCTACGGCGTTGAAATGAAAATTGTTGATAGCGACAATAATGAATTACCTTGGAATGGCGAGGCATCGGGCTTAATCAAAGTTAAAGGGCCTTGGATTGCCAATGGTTATTACCGCTTAGAAGGTAGCCCCGCCTGTGATAGTGACGGTTGGTTGGATACCGGTGATATGGGTTCGATTGATAAAAACGGTTATCTCACCATTACCGATCGGGTAAAAGATGTTATTAAATCCGGCGGCGAATGGATAAGTTCTATTGATGTAGAAAACGCAGCAATGGCACATAAAGATGTTGCTGAAGCTGCGGTGATTGGTGTTTATGATCCTAAATGGACAGAACGTCCCTTATTAATTGTGATTCCGCGCGAAGGTTCAAATCCTGATAAAAACGCGATTTTAGCCTCACTCGAAGGCAAGATAGCCAAGTGGTGGATACCGGGCGATTGTGTATTTGTCGATGCTATTCCGCATACGGCAACCGGCAAAATCAGTAAAAAAGATTTGCGCGAGCAGTTTAAAGATTACCAATACAGCTAACTATCAGCCTGATTGCTGTACGTTGTAGGTTTTTTTTTCAATAAAAGCACTTTTTTTAACGACCATCGCAAATCTTAGGTGGGGTTTTATCGCCGATAAGCGTCTTATGTTATAGAGATAGCAACTAGATCTCTGTTGTTTTCATATGGAGCTTCGGAGCCCATAAGGGCTCCATTTTTTTAGTCGCGCATAGTGGTGTGTAAAGTTGAACGATTAATATCGTTCTACCGCTGCAATTTAATGGGCGAGCTAAAAAAATATCAATGCCCTAAACAAGGAATCACAAGCCGAAGAGTGTGGTATTACCCATTGTTGCTTCAGTATTTACCGTTCTCGTTTTTTCGGGGTAAAGCGAAATAAATATCTTGAGTCGCCTGCCTTGGGGCTGGTGCTTGATAATCCTTAACCATCACACGGCTAACAGCCTACCACTGCGCCAAGCATATGCTCGGTAATATTTGAATTGATGTCGTCACGTGCTTGGGTGCTTTACTGGTTGCCAAAGGTCAAAACGCTGGACCGTCGCTGGTTGCCAGACTTAATAGTTTTTCTATCAACGCCGAAATTACTGACAAGCTCAATGTCTATATTTGTGAATCTCCCTGGTCGTTAAAATCACCGCCTTTTCACATACAATTGCTTTTTCAATTCAAGGGTTTAACCGTTGTTCTTCGTGCGATCAATAGATGTCATTTTATTGATTAGTATCAATATCTGTTTTATCACAATCGGTAGAGTATAAATCAAGCCAGCAGTCATTCAGTGTGCCGCTTAATCGTACAGCCAGCTGCGATGCACACAGTGCTACCGCTATATTGCTAACAGAATGTTTACTCGGTGGAACCTATTATGGATATTGAACACTTAAGTGCTTTCCTTGGTTGGTGCGTAATTATCAATATTGGCATCTTGCTGTATTGGTCGGCGTTTGTCATGTTGCTGCCCAATTGGACCTACCGTTTAAGCAGCCAGTGGTTTGCAATGAGTCAAGAACAGTTTGGCGTTATTCACTACTGCATGATCGGTGGGTTTAAATTGTTCATTCTATTTTTTAATGTTGTACCTTATTTCGCCTTACGTATTATTTACTAAGTTTTGGGTTGAGCGCGAATGCGTTCGAGCCATTTTTTATTCAGTTGTCAGCGCTGGTTTTAATTTTAGCGCTCGAATAAATATTATTAACTGCATTGAATTATTAACCAACAAAAGTGCAAAACCCTAGGAGGCCTTAAATGAGCACATATAAAACCGTACTGGTTGCTATTGATTTAGAAGGTGGCAGTGAGCAAGTGCTAGAAAAAACAGCGGCTCTGCTCAATCAGGATGGACTTGATGCAGCTAATGGAAATAATCTAACCAAACTTGTTATAGTCAATGTTGGCCATTTCCCCATGCCGACCTATGCGGGAGTCTATGGTGAGGGGCTTTATTCGGCACAAGAGTTAACCGTCGACTTTAATTCAATGCGATCACATATCTTGCCGCAATTAGAAGACGCTGCAAGCGCGCATTCACTGCCCGGAAAAAATGCTAAGTTAGAAGTGGTTGTTGAGTTTGGTCGTCCTGCTGATCTTATTTTAGATGTTGCCGAACGCGAGTCGGCTGATCTGATTGTGATGGGTAGTCATGGTAAGCATGGTATTCGTTTAATACTTGGCTCAACCGCAAACTCGGTCCTACACCATGCCAAATGTGACGTGTTGGCGGTTAGAATAGATAAATAGAATTTATAAGCGTAAGCACGCTTATGTAGCTTAAGAAAAAGAGGTAATAGCATCGATGAAACATATACTGGTAATCGCCGATCATGCGGGTAGTGAGCAACATGCTTTTGAGAAAGCGTTGGAGTTGGCGCGCTTAACTATCGCCGATATTCATGTAGTCTCGTTTTGTTACGAGCCATTGTCTGATGTTCAATACCAATATCATACTAACAATACGCAAGTGGATTTAAAGTCACTGGTGATTAAAGCTAGCGAAGAACACTGGGAAAGCTATCTTGGGTCACATCCTGTTAAGGAACAAGTGAGTCATGAAGTGGTCTGGGAAAAATATATTCACGAATGGATATTAGAACATTGCAAAACTCGCCATTATGATTTGATTGTTAAAACCGGTCATCGAAGTGAAAAGTTTTTTTATACCCCCACCGACTGGCAGCTATTTCGCGAGTCCACGATACCGGTTTACTGCGTGTCCAAAAAGCCTGTTGATACTAAAAAGGTTATTTTGGTTGCACTTGATTTGCGAACCAAGCAGCGAGAAAAATTATTGCTCAATAATCGATTGCTGGAGGCGGCATTTCAGTTGGCGGTGCAAACCGATTCGGTTTTACATTGCTGTTATGCCATCGCGATTCCACGATTGGTGAAAGATCTGGATATGATTGATGTGACGGCAAAAGTTCATGAAGTCGAGAAAGAAGTGAGGACGCAAGCTGCCGCCTGGTTTGATATTTACGATATCGATAAAAAGCATTTGCATATCAAGCAGGGTACACCCGCTAACGTGGTTAATGACTTTGCGCGTAAATTAAAAGCGCAGTGTGTTGTTGTGGGTTCAATGGGCAGGGTCGGTATTAAGGGCAAGCTGATCGGTAATACCGCTGAAAAAGTCATTCAGCAAGCAGTAGCGGATTTATTAGTTATTTAAAATGTAGACTTATTTGGAGGGCGCAAATATGCATTTGGATGATAAAAGCGTTGTTAGCAACCTAATTAAAGTCGTTAGCTTTATGATCTTTATTGCTTTGAGCTTAATCGTTGTATCGATGATTCTTGCTTAGTATGCGCATGATAAGTCTTCTATGTTAGCGAAATATATCAACGCTTTGCTGTAGTGACGAACTTTATTGCAATTATCCCGCTTCAACTGCCCTCAACCAAAGCCCTTGAATTAACATTCCCTCACTATCCAAACAGCATCTCCCGGACGATAATTATCGCTTATAGCCAAGCCATTCGTTGCTTGCTTTCAGCAATAAGAATTAAGCCGGATTTTATTATGGGTAGTTTATTTGATACACGCGCCGAAGACATGCAGTTAGTGCAGATTCATGGTGTTAACGACGTTAGGCTTGATTCTGTTCCGGTGCCGCAATGTGGCGATAACGATGTAATTGTCGCAGTGCAAAACTGTGGTATTTGCGGATCCGATCTTGGTTATATCGCAATGGGTGGCTTAGGTTCAGGTGGGCCAATGCCGATTGGTCATGAAATGTCAGCGCGAGTGATTGAAATTGGCGCTAATGTTAGCGGTGTTACGCTCGATGATAGGGTCGTGGTAAACCCAATGGAAGTTGATCCGCCGATCGGCAATTTTGGTACCGAAGGTGGCTTTGCACCTTTTTTGCTCGTCCGTGATGTGGCGCATAATCCCAAAGCCTTAATCAAGGTTGATAATCAGCTTAGCGATGAGCAAGCGGCATTGGTTGAACCACTATCGGTAGGTATGCATGCCGTGCACCGCGGTGAAGTGACAGCTAAGGATAAAGTGGTGGTGTTTGGTGCCGGTACGATTGGTTTATCGATTGCGATGGTCTTAAAGCATTACAGTGTACAGGATATTGTGATCGTCGATACCTCCGCACCCAGACTAGAAAAAGCGGCAACGCTGGGTTTACATACCTTTCAAGTCGGCGAGGATGGAGACTTAAGTGCATTTTTACAACAACACCATGGCAGTGAAACTAGTTACGGTATGGCTATTCCGGCAACGGATGTTTATCTTGAGGCAACTGGTGTTGCCGCAGTATTTGAGCAAATGGTCAGTTTAGCGAAAAGTCATTCGCGCTTGGTTGTCGTGGGAGTGCACAAAGCATCGGCGTCGATTGATTTGGTATCGGTCTTATCCAAGGAGTTATCGATAAAAGGCGCAATGGCGTATCCGGATGAATTTCCGGAAGTTTTGGATATGTTAGATAACATCAGTTTTGATCCGGCTTTGCTAATTACCCATCGATATCCCTTATCGGATTTTCACGCCGCACTGGAAATGGCGAGCGATACTGAGCAAGCGGTTAAAGTAATGATTGATTGCCAAAGTTAATAAGCAAGTCTTGGAGCGAGGTGATTGGAATTAAAAAACGCAGGTAGCTAATATTAAAACAATAGTTTTTAGTCAAGCTAGCTGCGCTT
This sequence comes from uncultured Pseudomonadales bacterium, assembly GCA_905480475.1. Lineage (GTDB taxonomy): Bacteria > Pseudomonadota > Gammaproteobacteria > Pseudomonadales > UBA7434 > UBA7434. The sequence goes on from CAJQQO010000353.1 coordinate 5,412, forward strand.
AGTTTTTTAATAAGACGTTTAATTTACTCGCTAGCGGCATAAATTGCATTGGCCGCTGCAATAGCATTACCCCCGGCAATGGCCAAGCCTTGTTTGATTAAGGCGTTTTCCAGTGCACTTAAACATAAGCGCACATTGGTCGGGTTTGATCCATAACCCATTAAACCAATTCTCCAAACCTTACCCGCAAGCTCACCCAGTCCTGCGCCAATTTCCAAATCAAAGTCATTGAGTAATTGTCCGCGTACTGCGGCTTCATCAATGCCGTGTGGAATGCTAACCAGATTTAGCTGCGGCAATCGATCGGCTTCGTTAACAACAAGCGATAGGCCCATGGTTTCAAGCCCCGCACGCAGTGCTAAGTGATTGCGTCGATGTCTTGCCCAACTCGCTTGTAAGCCTTCTTCTTTAACAATGCATAGCGACTCATGCAATGCGTACAGTGAATTAACCGGCGCTGTGTGGTGATAAGCGCGTTTTGCACCGCCGCCCCAATAGGCCATCACTAAATTTAAATCCAGAAACCAGCTTTGCACCGCTGTTTTTCTATTTTTAATCACATCAATGGCGCGTTCACTAAAAGTCACCGGCGATAAACCGGGAACGCAGGATAAACATTTTTGCGTGCCAGAATAAACCGCATCAGCGCCCCATGCATCTACCGCAACTTCTATGCCAGCGAGTCCTGTTACGGTATCAACAATCGATAACATATTATTATCGCTGGCCAATTTGCATAAGGTCGCGGCATCACTTTGCACGCCGGTTGAGGTTTCTGCATGAACAAAGGCTAACACTTTTGCTTCGGGGTTAGCTTTGATGGCCGCCGCGACTTTTTCAGTATCAACGGCTTTGCCCCAATCATCTTGCACCATCACTGCATTGGCGCCACAGCGTGTCACGTTTTCTTTCATCCGCCCGCCAAACACACCGTTTTGACAGACGATAACGGTATCGCCGGGTTCAATAAGATTGACAAAACACGCTTCCATACCCGCAGAGCCGGGAGCCGAGATCGGCAAGGTTAGTTCGTTTTTGGTTTGAAAAACGTATTGCAGCAAGACTTTTATTTCGTCCATTAACTGAATAAAGCTAGGGTCAAGATGACCTATAGTGGGTCTGGCCAAAGCGCCAAGAATACGTGGATTAACATCAGAAGGGCCGGGACCCATTAAAGTACGTTGCGGAGGATAGAAGCTCATAAATAAATTCTTTTGGCTGAAGGATCAGTTATTGGCGGACGGGCTAGTTTACTTGTGAATAGGCGCTGTATAAAGCGCCAATATATTGATTAAAGAGCTACGACCATTATCGAAGTCGGCAGTTTGGCTGACAATAAAGCTTAGTGTGTAAACTATAAGCAGTAAAATAGCAGCTTAACTTAAAGCTGTTAACAAGATTGCGGTTCAAAATAAGCAGCAGAATAAATTGCAGTGATAGCTGTTATCGATAGCGCAAATTATGTCGGCCTAGCTCTGCAACAGATTTAGCGCCCATCAGCTTCATACCACGCTCAATTTCGGTTTGTAACAATCCCAGTGCTCGATCGACGCCAGGTTGGCCTGCGCCAGCTAAAGCGTAAAGATATAGTCTGCCACCGGAACAGGCTTTTGCGCCCACGGAAAGTGCTTTAAGCACATGAGAGCCACGGCGAATCCCGCCATCGCAAATCACATCCAGCTTGTCGCCTACCGCATCAACAATTTCGGCTAGTTGATCAAAGGGTGCGCGTGAGCCATCCAGCTGTCTGCCGCCGTGATTAGAAACCATAATAGCCGTTGCGCCGATGTCTGCCGCGCGTTTAGCATCTTCAACCGACATAATGCCTTTAAGGCAAAAGTGTCCATCCCATTGTTCTCGAATAGCGGCTGCGTCGTCCCAATTCATATTTTGATCGAGCATGGTATTAAAATAATCGGCGATAGAAAGGGTGACATTAGTGCCTTCATCAACATAGTCTTTTAGTTGAGATAGCTCAAACTGCTCGCCAAAAAAATAGCGTAATGTCCATTCGGGATGTGCGGCAAAGCTTAGCGCGCTGCGCGGGCTAAGCTTAATAGGTGAGGTAAAACCGGTGCGTAAGTCGCGTTCACGATTCCCGCCAACAATGGTATCGACCGTTAGTGACAGCGCATCGTATTTAGCCGCTTTGCACCGCTCAATCATACTGTTAGTTAAGCCTTTGTCCTTATGTACATAGAGCTGAAACATTTTTGGGGCGCTAAAATTCTCACCAATTTCTTCAATGCTTACAGTAGAGAGTGAGGATATACCAAAGTATGTGGAGTATTTATCCGCTGCGGCCGCGACTGCGCGTTCACCATCGTGATGGAATAACCGTTGTAGCGCAGTAGGGGATAAGAATAATGGCAACGCCATCTTATGCCCCATAACCGTGGTAGACATATCAATCGATTCAACCCCGGATAAAACGTTAGGCACCAGATCACAATCGTCAAAGGCTTGGGTATTGCGTCGATAAGTAATCTCATCATCGGCCGCGCCATCAATATAATGAAATACTGGCGAGGGCAGGCGCTGTTTTGCTAGTAGGCGAAAGTCTTCAGTGTTATGGCAGTTTTTTAAGCGTTTAAACATAAGACGGGTCTAATAAAAAGTGTTAGTGAATAATGGGCGAAGGCACTATATCATAGCTTTTTGCTGTCATATCAATTCAAGGCCTGCTCTTGTTTTGCTGGAGTGGTCGTACCCGCTGAAGTTGTTCTTGCCCTGGTTCTATTGGTCTTTCGCCGGTGTATGAATGATAAATCGGCGCAAATTCACAGGTGATCTTATTATGAAATTTAGTCTTATCCCGATTAATGTCGGTGTTGAAAGTGCCGAACAAATTATTGGAATTGCGCAATTAGCCGAGCAACAGGGTTTAGAGTCGGTTTGGACCTTTGAACATGTGATTGTGCCTAATGATTATGAATCCAAATACCCCTATAGTGGTGACGGCAAAATGGCAACTACGCCTGAAACCAATTTTTTTGATCCACTCATCGCTATCGCCGCTGCGGCTATGCATACCAAAACACTGCGCTTTGGTACTGGGGTCAATATTCTATCGCAAGCTAATCCTTTATATTTGGCTAAGCAGGCCGCCAGTTTGGATGTGTTAACTAACGGTCGCCTTATGTTGGGTTTAGGTATCGGTTGGTTGCGCGAAGAGTTTGATGCCATGGGTGTGCCGTTTGCAAAACGTGGCGCGCGATATGATGACTATATCACTGCAATGCGTAAGGTCTGGTCTGGTGAGACGGTTAGCCATCAAAGTGAGTTTTTGCAGTGGGAGAATTTTAAGAGTTTTCCATTACCGGTGAATAAATCCAAACTACCGATTGTTATTGGTGGCGCAACCGGCAAAGTCTATCAACGTGTTGCGCGTTTGGGCGACGGTTGGTATATGCCATCCAGCGATGCTGATGATATCAGTGCGCATATTGCCAAGCTTAAATTGGCTTGCGAGCAAGAAGGTCGTGCGATGGATGATATTGAACTTACAGTGATGTTTTCACCCAAGCAGGGTTTGGATCAAATCAAGCGTTTGCAGGATTTAGGTGTGCATAGGGTAACGCTGTTTACTTCTTCTTTAGGTGCAAACTTTGTCGATGGTATGGCTAAGTTAAGTGAAGATTTGATCAGTAAGGTCTAGCGGCTGAATAGGTTTTTATTCTGCTGCTATGTTAAAGCTGCGCTACTGATTGCAAAAACAATAAAATTTTGCGGTGAAGCTAAACGGTTTCACCGCAATACTTGCAATGCATGGCATCAGTTTCATGGCCAGCTCTGCCACATGAGCCGCATTTTTTATTACTGCGATCAATCCGCATTTCATTGGCTAGCTCGGCAGTTAAAATCCCAGTGGGTACGGCAATAATCGAATATCCCAATACCATTACCAAACTCGCAATCACTTTTCCTAATGGCGTATGTGGTGAGATATCACCGTATCCTACCGTGGTTATTGTTACTACTGCCCAGTAAACGCTTTCGGGAATGCTGGTAAAGCCGTTTTCCGGTCCTTCAATCAAAAACATAAACGCGCCAAAAATGGTGGCAATCACTAATACGGTAGAGAGGAAGAGTAAAATTTTCCGCCGCGACTGCCACATCGATCGGACCAGCACATTGGCTTCGCCGGTGTAGCGAAATAGTTTTAATATTCTGAACAGCCTTAGCACGCGCAGTAAACGGATAATCAAAAAGTATTGTGCGCCACCTAAAAATAGCGAGAGATAGGTTGGGATGATTGAACAAATATCAACAATGCCATAAAAGCTTTTGGCATAGCGCGCGGGGTGAGGCGAGCAATAAATACGCGCGGCATATTCCATGGTAAATAATAGCGTGAAAAACCATTCGATAATCAGCAGCGCCGTGTCGTAACGGGTGCTGAATACATTAATGGAATCAATAATAACTGCGAGCACGCTTAGGCATATTGCTACAATCAGGAAAAGATCAAAGCTTTTGCCAGCTGGCGTTTCGGTACCAAAGATAACTTCATGTAATTTATTTTGTAAGGCAGTTCGAGTCATAACTGTTCTAACGCTTTTGTTTTGTTCTAATGGATACGGTAATAGATCCGGTATTAGCTATTATTGAGTACCTTGTTCAGTAACTGAGCTAGCCAATGATAAGTACCTCGTTCAGTAACTAAGTACATTGCTCAGTAACGGCAATCATTGCATCGCAAACCTTATCCAAATCACTTTCACTCATGATATAGGGCGGCATCGTATAGATCAATTTGCCAAAAGGTCGTAGCCAAACGCCTAAATCGGGTAAAAGCTTTTGCACTTTATGCATATCTACCGCAGATTTTGTCTCGATCACGCCTATAGCGCCAAGCACTCTGGCATTGGCAACTTTAGGATGATCGTTTATCGGTAATAAGTTTTTACTTAGCTGCGCCTCTATTCTTTGGATATTTGTTCGCCAATCGCTTTGGCTTAGCAGGCCAATGCTGGCATTGGCGATAGCGCAGGCTAGTGGGTTAGCCATAAAGGTTGGCCCATGCATAAAGACGCCAGCTTCGCCCTCGCAAATGCCTGTAGCAATTTTATCAGTGGTGATTGTAGCGGCAAGCGATAAATAACCGCCGGTCATCGCTTTGCCTATGCACATAATGTCAGGGCAAATCGCCGCATGCTCACAGGCAAAAAATTCGCCGCTGCGAGCAAAGCCGGTGGCGATTTCATCAAGAATAAGTAATACATTGTATTGATCGCAAAGCGCGCGGGCGCGGCGTAAATAATCGGCCGAGTAAAAGTACATCCCGCCAGCACCTTGGACAATCGGTTCAAAAATAACTGCCGCAATAGATTGGTGATGTTCTGCCAGCGTTTGTTCGAGCGCTGCCATATCTGCATCGCTGGCCAGCTCGCCAAATTGACAGGCGGGTCTATCAACAAATAATTGCTGCGTCAACATACCGCTAAATAAATGATGCATACCGGTATCGGGATCGCAGACTGACATCGATCCCAATGTGTCGCCGTGGTAACCCCCGCGTAGTGCAACAAAGCGGGTTTTTGATTTAACGCCGATTGAATACCAGTATTGCAATGCCATTTTCATGGCGACATCAACCGCGACAGAACCTGAGTCGCTTAAAAATACCTTAGTTAGTTCATCGGGCGTTAACGCCACAAGCTGTCGACAAAGATCGATCGCTGGGTTATGAGTTAATCCGCCAAACATCACATGCGACATTTTATCGAGTTGGTTTTTAGCGGCTTTATTTAATACCGGATGATTGTAACCATGAATTGCAGACCACCAGCTTGCCATCGCATCGATAAGCTCATCACCATTCTGAAGAGTTAGGCGAACACCCTCGGCATGACTGACATGCAAAGGTGGCACAGGTTCGCTTAAAGAACTGTATGGATGCCAGATATGCTGTAGGTCAAATGATAGTGCTGATTGATTCATGGATACCGCGTATTAATTGATAAAAATTGAATAAGATATTTGCTGTTGAATAAGCATGCTAGCTATTTAAGTAGTGGTTCCAAAACCGGCCAAAGCAAATCTAACATTTGCGCTTGTGCATTGGCTTTGGGGTGTATGCCATCGGCTTGCATTTTATTGGGGTCAGTGGCTATGCCGTCTAAAAAAAACGGCAGTAGGGCGATCTCGGCATTTGATTTAACGCTGTTGTCTTTGTCGTTGCCTGTATCCTTGTCTTGATGACTGTCGCTAAATTCGGCCACAATATCGGCGTAGTTGGCAAAAAACTGTTTGGTATAGCGCGGCCCATAATTGGGAGGGATTTGCATGCCCAATAATAAAGTTTTTGCTGCATATTGTTGGTTAAGTTCAACAATCTCACTGAGGTTCTTCTTAATCAGATTTAATGGTGTGCCTCGTAAACCGTCATTGCCACCCAGTTCAACAATTACAATTGCTGGTGTCCATCGTTTTAATGCGGCGGGTAGGCGACGCAATCCGCCTGAAGTGGTTTCGCCGCTAATACTGGCATTAACAACATGGTAATTGTAATGGCGCGCCTGTAGCCGCTTTTGCAGTAAACTCACCCATCCCTGTTTGATATCGATTCCGTATCCGGCGCTAAGGCTATCGCCTAGTACTAAAATGCTGGGGATCTTGCTTAAGGATTCGGGGCTGGCCGCTGAAACCGTTAGCGATTTATTCTGGACAGAGGGTTCTGCGCTTAATGCTGAGGTAAAGTTGGCAAGCGTTAGGCAAAGTAACAAGCTTGCCGCTAGCGCTAAAGTCCGCAGGGTCATCCAATCGCACATTAGGGACGTAAACTGGCTATAGGCGCTGGGGATTCGGTTTTTTTGTCTGGTCGGTATAAAATGCAGCATGATTGGTTTTTTGGCCGTTTAGCTTTGTTTACTAAGGCTTAGTTTACAAATAACTGGTTTGCTAATACCTATTTTTTTCCAGCATAGCAGTTTTAAAATTACATTAGCAGTTAACTAATACATTTACAGGAAGTCTCCGATTGGATAGCGAAATACAGAATAGTTCCGGTTTGTCGCTCGAAGCGGCCAATATTGGCAAATCTCTTTCACTGAATGATCAGGCAGCTGGTCGCGAAACCATCAGTATTCTTGACGATATTAATCTATCGGTAAAGGCCGGTGAGAGCTGCGCAATTGTCGGTGCCTCGGGATCGGGCAAAACGACTTTATTGGGCATACTGGCAGCGATGGATCCGCCCGATCAAGGTGATGTGGTATTAAGCGGTAGTGAGGGCGAGTATTCGGTTTATCAGCATGATGAGGATTGGCGTGCCAGCTTACGCGGCCAAGAAATGGGCTTTGTCTTTCAGAACTTTCAGCTGATTGCTGATATGACCGCATTAGACAATGTGATGTTGCCGCTAGAACTTGCCGGTGTTGACGGTCAATCGATTGCCGCAAGTTGGCTGGCAAAAGTGGGGCTGTCAGAGCGTATGGATCATTATCCCCGGCAGTTATCGGGTGGCGAGCAACAACGAGTTGCATTGGCTAGA
>CAJQQO010000354.1 GCA_905480475.1 uncultured Pseudomonadales bacterium
ATTAATGACACACCGGTATAAAGTGCTCTAATAAACCCTAGGAAGCCCATAGCGTTATGACTATAAAAACTGAATCTCGCCAAGCCCTTCACGAATTAATTGACTTACTTCAAGAGATTGATCGCCGCTGGGCTGGGCCGGAGTGGAACCTCGCTAGCGAAGAAGATATTTACGGTGCTCATCGCGCCCTAATGCATATGTTAGAGGGCGGCTTGGTCGGCCACTTTGAAGCCGACCCAGTGCGTCCTCATTTTCGTCGTATTGTGACGCCGACACGAAAGTTTACTGGCGACAATGGCGATGCCATTTACTTTGATGCGCAGGTTAGTAATCAATACCAATATATTGTAAAGGGTAATATGAATGGTGCGGTTTATTTATCAGTGACCGTTGAAGAAGGCACAGGCGACGGCAGCCTAGGATCAAAAACTGCCGGTGTACTCAACCAAAAACAAATTGATATTGCCGACGACGGAAGCTTTAGTCTGCGTATTGGTGGAGAACCCGCAGAACGCAACTTCTTAGCACTGACTGAAAACGCTTCCGGAATTACCACAAGGCATTATTTTGAAGAACAAACTTGCGTAGCTGCAGATCCATCACGCGAACCATTAATGACAATAGAAAATGTTACTGCCACAGATGAATTAACTAGTTATAACGATGCCTCGGTAGCCGCCGGCATTCGCCGCGCAGCACAATTTGTTCGTACCCGGACTATTTTGCAGCCACCCATGGCTAACGCAAAACAACCGGCTTTTGTAGGCTTAAGCCCTAACGAATTCCCTAAACCGGTACTGCCAGATGATTTAGGACTAGCGGCTGCCGATGCGCACTACTCCATGGCACCGTATTATTTAGCGCCGGATGAAGCACTTGTGATGACAGGCCGCTGGCCAAAAGCTTGCTTTGCCAATGTGTGTTTATGGAATCGTTTTCAACAAACTTTTGATTATCGCAACCATCAGATTTCGCTAAACCGCGCGCAAACCGAACTGGAAGCCGATGACAGTTTTAAAATAATATTGGCTCACCAAGATCCCGGTGTAAAAAACTGGATAAGCACCGAAGGACGCGCATTGGGATTAGTGTTTTGGCGATTTATGTTAGCTGAGGGCGAAATAGAAACACCTCAAGCAGAAGTGGTTAAGTTCTCTGACTTGTAGGAGAATTAAAACTCGCACAAGCGATAACGGAAAAGAGACTCGCTTTACTAAGCATTAAATTTATTCCGAAAAGCCGCCGGAACAGGCTGCGTTTTACCCGTTTCGTAATCAATAAAAACCATACCGGCTTTTACAATAGCTGCAATAACCCCTTTGGTTTTATTAGTTATTCGGTAGCGCAACTCAAAACTTTTTGCTGCAAAATCACAAGCCGCAACATCGATTTGTAGTTGATCGGCGTAGACAGATTCGGCGCGAAAAATAAACTCTGTATCTGCCATAATATAACCGGCACCTTCTATCTCTTTGCGTTGCGCATAACCCAAGTGGGCAAAAAAACGCATTTGCGCTTCAATCATAATCGCAAATATTCTATCGGCACCAAGGTGATTAGCGCTATTAACATCCGATATCAATACCGTGTAATCGGTAGAAAAATCAATATGGTCCGGAAACTCAATAGTAGTTCTTGGCATTGCATTCTCAATTATTAGGCTGTTTTTTCTTATTGTCGCAGAAGGACTGTCTTGGAAAGACTATCGCAAAAATATTACCCGCTATCTGTCAGCTTGGAAGAACATCCAAGCTGCTTAGAAAAAATACCTTCGCTATATTGGCTTCGACTAGCCAGCCATAATGCCATTATCAACCGAGAAGATTGAACCATGCACTGTCTTAGCTTCATCTGAGGCTAAATAAGCAATGGCTGAGGCTAAATCTTCTGCCGGTGCCATACCACGCTTACCGGTATAACGATCAATCAATTCCCAATCCACACCTTCGGGAAAATCAATGCCTTTATTCATAGCAGTATCGGTACCGCCAGGACAAACGGCATTGATACGAATAGTCTGCTTCATATATTCCATCGCCATCGAACGGGTAAGCTGCACCAAACCACCTTTGCTAGCGCAATAGGCAGCGGTATACGCCTGCCCCATTAATCCGGCGTTAGAGCAAACATTAACAATGCTACCGGTGTTCTCTATTAGATGCGGAATAGCCGCTTGCGATAAAAACATCGGGCCAGATAAATTAATCGCCAATACTAAATTCCATTCTTGCTCGGATAATTCAGTGCTGTGATTAAAGCGCACAATACCGGCGACATTGGCCAATGTATCCAATTTACCAAACGCTTCAACGGCAGCCGCTACCGCAGCGCTGCACTCATCTTTATTAGCAACGTTACAAGTACGGGTTTGTATAATTCCACCGTCGGCTTCAATCTCTGCCGTTAATTGGCTTAGACCAGACTCATCAATATCAATAGCAAAAACTTTTGCGCCCTCGGCTGCAAAACGTTTACAGGTCGCCCTTCCCATTCCAGACGATGCACCCGTAACCATGGTGACTTTATTTTCAAAACGATTCATTCTTTAACCTACTAATATTGGCCACATTAATATCAATCAAATATCAAATTGATCATCCGATTATTAATCTTCTTTGGATTAAGAAACCAGAAAGCTCTTACTTAAGGCAACTTCTTTTGCCCATTGGTAATTGGGTTTGCCGCTAGGCGCACGCGCTATTTCAGCGGTTAAATGCAATTCACGGGGCACTTTATAACCTGAAATATGTTTGCGGCAATGATCTTGTAAATCGGCAAGACTCAGAGTTTCATTGGCACGCAGTTGCACGACTGCTGTCACTTTCTCGGTAAACCTCTCATCGGGCGTGGCGACAACTAGCGTATCAAAAACTGCTGGGTGCGATTTAATTGCCTGCTCTACTTCTTCAGGAAATATTTTTTCACCACCACTGTTTATACAATTAGAACCACGACCGTAAACGGTAATAACACCTTCGTTATCGATTTTTGCCATATCACCGGTTAGCATCCAACGCTTACCATCCAGATCAATAAATGACTTAGCTGTTTTTTCCGGATCGCCGTAATAACCCAAGGGGATATGGCCTGAGCGAGAAAAGATACCCATTTCATCGGAACCGGGTTTAACAAAATGGTGATTGCCATTATCGTCTTCGGCAATAACATCCATAAAATCACTTTGGATCACGGCGCCCAA
>CAJQQO010000355.1 GCA_905480475.1 uncultured Pseudomonadales bacterium
AAATTGATATAATATGCCAAACGTCATATTATAAGAAAAAACAAACAAGATACTTGAGGTGCTCAGCATGGCGACCATTGACCAACAAGAGGTATTTTCCTGGGCTGAACGCGAAGTCGGAGGTAAGATTATTGAATTTGAACGGCAAGGAGGCCGCTCATCTGGCGGGCGACCTGGTTGGTTTATCACTTGTGATATCGATGGCGAACGCCGCCAATATTACATTCGTGGCAGCCGAAGTTTTGGTTTTGCTGAAGGCGGCTACACCCTTAGCAGAGAAACCAAGATTACAGAACTGCTGCACAAAAAAGGATTACCCGTACCCGAAGTGATTGCACGCTCGGAGAATCCTTACGTAACATTACTGGAATTTGTCGAAGGCGAAAGCGACTTTACCAAGATAAAAACTGACTTGGAACGAACTGCCGTCACTGATCATTTCACCGATATTATGGCGCAGTGGCACAGCATCGATGCTAAAGAGTTCGAATCCATAGGCTTAGCCGTTCCCAAAACGGCTGAAGAGTATGTTCTCAACGATCTTAAAATCTGGGAGAACGGCTGCTTCCCCTATCTGAAAGAGCCTGTCCCCCTGCTCACCTTTGCGTGCAAATGGTTACGCGACAATATTCCTGCTGCACCCGAACGGCCAGTGCTTGTTCAGGGAGATACCGGGCCGGGGCAGTTTTTATTTAGTCAGGGTAAGGTCAAAAGCGTAGTCGATTGGGAGCTCGCATACCTAGGAGATCCCATGCGCGAGCTAGCTCAAATCCGCACACGTGACGTCTGGTACCCAACCGGCAACCTGCCTCAGTGGTTTGAAATGTACAGCAAAAAATCCGGCGTCGAAATTGACTATGCTCGATTAGGCTACTACAGCGTAACAGCTATGCTAATTTCCACCCTCGCATTGAGCCCTTATGTACAAAAGCCACATCCTCGTGACGAACATGCCGAGTGGTATGCGCAAGACGTCTGGGCAAAGCGCGCTACCATGGAGGCGCTCGCTGAAGTACTGAATATCGAGCTACCAACGATTAACACGCCGCAAGTCCGACCGAGCCGCCATGCAAAGTTGTTCGACCTACTGGTTGATAATCTCCAAGATGAGCAGTTGCCGCATATTGATGATAGTTTCCTAAATCATCGTATGAATATGACACTGCGACTCGTTCAGTACATGCGCAATATCAGCAGCATAGGTGAAGAAATCAACCGTGAAGAACTTGAGGATATTTCGCAGTTATTAGGGGCAAAACAGACAGACTATAGCGATGCAATGCAAGCACTAAATAGCTATGTCGAAAAAGCGACACCCGATCAATATGAATCTTTAGTGCTTTATTTCTATCGCCACTCGCGTCGAGAAGAAATACTAATGGAAGGCGCTTTAGGTCGAGCTGAGGGCGCCGTTATGTCGCCAATGAAATAGCAGACGTTCAAACGTAAACATACTATTCGCTCTAGAATATTAACCTAACATTAGCTAAGCTCGCGCATTGATACTCTAGAGCCAAGTGACTTATGCCTAAACAAGTTGACCATACCCTTCGCCGAGCAGAAATCGCTGAAATCGCCGCTAAAATCATTGCCGAACTTGGTCTTGAAAAGGCAACCATTCGCGAAGTCGCTAAAAGAAGCGGCTTTTCGAAAAGCATTGTCGAAAACTATTTTGAAAGTAAAGAAGAGCTAATTCACTGCGCACTCGAATGGGCAAACCAAAAATTCAATGTCCGTGTTGAGCAAGCAGTATCTAAGAAAAGTGGCCTCGCTGCAGTTCGAGCAAGAATGGAGAGCATATTACCGACGACTAATGAAAAAAAGGAAGAATGGCGAATCCGATTACAATTTTGGTGTATGGCAAGCTTAGACAAAGAGCTGCAGAAAAAGCAAGAACATCGTTATACTTTGTCACGGCAATACTTTCTAAAAGATCTGCAAGCGGCAAAAAAAAACGGCGAGCTGGCTCCGAATATTATTGTAGCGGACGAAGCAAGCAAACTCACACACATGGTGTCTGGGCTTAGTGTCGCCACTTTAAATAGCCCGCATTATTTTAACGAACGCCGAGTAAACGAGACTATTAATAAATATATCCGGGATTTAAAACCTCACATTAAATGATGTAAGAGAGGTATTTTTGAATCCGAGAACACAAACTCTACCTCCTGTCCCTAGCTGCATACAAAGCGAATATGGACTGAATTTAATTGATTTAACCTACCAAATACCCCCATCTCGTTGCTTGTCACTATAGAATCCGTTCTTTGTCTTATCCTAAGAAATAAGACCCACTCACAACTATTTGAGCCAACTATGAAAAATCCTCTTTCGATTTTTATATCCAGCCTATCTATCTACGGCAAGTATGTAGCAGCAAGGCTACTGCTATTGTCGTTAGCAGGTTTATGGTTTGCAGGTTCAAGCACAATTGCGATGGCAAGCATACCCGCGCCTAAGCCCACTGCCAATCCAGAGCTATTGGCACACCAAAAACGACTTGAAGAACCCAAGATTGTTAAGCTAACCGAACATGTGTATGCCGGTATGAATTACGATCTAGCGAATATTGGCGTGGTTATTACCGATCAAGGTATTCTAGTTTACGACGTCTTTGGCGAAGTTGATCGCGCCGAACAGTTTCTGACCGACTTACGAAAAATAAGCAAAGCCCCTATCATAGGCGTGGTTTACTCGCACGCGCATGGAGACCATGTCGGCGGTGTGCGTGCTTTTATACCGGAACATTCGGAACAAGATATTCCGATCTATGCCCATGAAAAATATTCTCGCTATATGCGTGAGATGACGATCCCCAGAGGAATGATTCGCGGCTATATGCAAATGGGCTATTTGTTACCTAAGAATATCGAAGGTAGCGTGGGTGCAGGCGCAGGTAAAGCGGTCGGATCGGGACGCTTCTCTTTCTTAGAGCCAACCGTGATAGTAAAAGACAAACTCACCATTGACGTTGGTGGCATTGCGGTCGAATTATTTTACGCACCGGGTGATCTCGACGACGGCCTCGCCGCATGGATTCCCTCTGAAGGTGTTTTAATGGCGGGCGATAGTGCCTACCCAATGATGCCAATTATCGCCACACCACGATTTGAACATGGTAGGCGACCTTGGGAGGCCATCGATACCGTTGACCTCTATCGACAATTGCCTATCGAACATCTTATTGGTGGCCATATTGGCAATGTATCCGGACAAGAAAACGTCTATAAATTCTTAACAAAATTTCGCGATGCCATTCAATTCCTACACGACCAAACAATAAGAGCTGCCAATAAAGGCATGGACCACGACGAAGCCGCCCAATGGGTTATCGCTACCCTACCCAAAGATATTAAAGACGATCCAAATTTTACTGCGCACTATCAAAACCTTGAATGGATTATTAAAGGACTTTATACCAAGGCGGTCGGCTGGTGGAACGGAGACGTGGTTAACTTAGTTAAGATAACCTGGATCGAAAAAGCGCAACACACTATCGACTTGGCCGGCGGCCGCAAAAATATGCACAATGCAATGGAGGCCGCCTTCAACAAAGGCCAGACGGCTTGGGCGATGGAGTTGGCCAATATGCTATTTCAAACTGACAATGATGATCAGCAAGCAAGAACTGCCCTAATCAATCTTATGCGCACGGTCGCCTATCAGTCTCATACATCTAACCAGCGACACTATTTACTGAGCCAAGCACTGATACTGGAAGGCCATATTAATGTTGCTCAGCTGCCGTTGAACAAAACTAATCCTGATTTTCTGCGCGCTGTGGATGCCAACACACTGTTTAGATCCTTAGGCCCCAAAATATCTATCGAAAAAGCGGCCAATTTACACCTCACGCTTCATATTTTATTGTCGGACAAAAATAACGATCATTCTTTATTTATCCGTCGCGGCGTGATCGAGCATCGTAACGGCAAACCCGAGGCAATCGACCTGACGTTTACAACGGACAGCGAGACATGGCATTTGCTGGTCGGAAGGCATCTCGATTGGGCAACTGCAATTAAAGAGAAACAATTGACCGTTAAAGGTGAGCAAAGTAAGCTCAATAGCTTTATCGATTTATTCGAATAAGCGCGATTAAATTCGCGCTTATTCGCACTGAGTAATTCGCACTTTACTAGTGGCACTTTATAATTGCCACTAGCACTTATCACTAAAAATCATGGACCTTAACGATCCTTTGATATTAAACAGCCGCTATTAATTCAACCTCAACACCATTGACCACACTGGCGCCAGAGGGGATATCCAATTCATCATCGTCAACTAAATCGTTGCAACTAGAACCAGGATAACGACCATTAGCCAGTGCTTGTTTACTGTCTTGGTAAATATGCCCCCAGCCATGCGGTAAACTTACAACCCCCGGCATCATTTCATCACTCACAGCGACTTCGGCAACAACCTCACCCACACGCGACTTGATCGTCACTTGTCCACCATGACTGACACCCACCGCTTTTGCATCCGCTGGATTAACCAGTAAAGTACAACGGTTTTTGCCTTTTATATAAGCGTGAATATTATGCAGCCATGAATTCATATCGCGAATTTGGCGGCGACCAATTAATAAAAACTTGTCTTGTTGATACAAGCCCTTAGTCAATCCTTGATTCAAGCGTGGAATATCATCCAGAAAACAATCATGCACTAATTTAATCCGCTTACCTTCGGTTCTTAAAAACTCAGGCATTTGTTGTTTTAATGGACCAAAGGTCATAATGCCACCAGCATCAATAAGTTTTTGCAGGGTAATGCCTTCTTCCTGACCAAACTTATCTCCGTAAGGACCTGCACGTAAAAGCGTATCGAGGTAACGCTCATAACGACGCTCCTCGCCCATCGCTTCCTTAATTACTTCGGCAGTGACTTCAGGGTATTTCTTCTGCAAGCCTGCTGCGACTTGTGCAGCCATACCGTCAGCCATAAAATCATCCAATACTTCCCAAGGCGTTTCGAGCATCTCGCCCAATAAACGCAGCATAATCTCCCACTGCTCCAATCCGTCCGCATCCGGCTTTAAAACTTGGGGACTAAACGCTGCAAAATTAGTGCTGCTAAATGTCGCCCATAATAAATCGTAGTTAGTGTGCTCTAACTGATGAATAGGCGGGAGAATAATATCGGCTTGCGAGGTTGTTTCGTTAATATAAATATCGATCGCAACATAAAAATCAACGCTCTCTAAACCTTCACGAATCAACTTACCGTTGGGCACACTAATCACAGGATTACCTGCTAGCGTTAACATCCCGCGAATTTTATCATTGCCATTTTCATCACCTTGATAAGCAAGCTCTTTGCCAAAGTGTGACGCTGGCAACATGCCACGTATTTCCGGAAAGCCCGTTGAGCGAGCATGAAAACGATCGCGTAGCAAAGGTGTGATTTCATCGGTCGGTTCAAACTGACCCGATGCCGGACGGGTAAACATCATGCAACCTTCGCGATCAAAATGGCCGGTGACAATATTAATCGCATACACTAACCACGATGCTAAGGTGCCAAATTTTTGTGTGCATAACCCAATACGGCTATATATCAGTGCTTTTTCGGTCGCACAGTATTTGGCGACTAACTGACGCAAGTCTTCAGCTTTAATACCGGTAATATCGGCGACCTGTTCAGGAGAATAGTTGGCCGCTAAGGCGCTCAACTCATCCAGACCATCGATATGCTCAGCCAGATGTCCCAGCTTTTGCCATCCTTTATCGAACACTTCATATAAAAAGGCCAATAAGAAATAAGCATCGGTGCCCGGCTTAATAAATAGATGTTGATCGCAGGCCTCGGCAGTTTCGGTACGCCTCGGATCGATAACGACGGAATAGCCACCTTTTTTATTCAGTGATTTAAGCCGGCTTTTAATATCTGGCGCGCCCATCAGTGAACCTTGAGAAACAACCGGATTGCCGCCCATACAAATAAACAGATCGGTGCGATCAATATCAGGAACCGGATAATACCAGCCATCGCCAATCAGCAAATGCAATGCCACTTCTTGTGGTAGTTGGTCCAAATTAGCCGGGGTAAAAAAACGTTCGGTATTAACCGTCTCCATCAGCATTTGCGTATAGAGATTAGTGCCTGCATTGTG
>CAJQQO010000356.1 GCA_905480475.1 uncultured Pseudomonadales bacterium
GAACAACGCCCTCACCAATACTGACTACCGCCCTTCCGTCTCGGCGCCGAAAGCGCAGCTGAAAATGGATATGACCTTTGAAAAGCGTATTGTTAAAACGAGCGCTGGTAAAACTACAACGCGGCGTAGAACGCTGGAACCCGGCTTTTTTTACCTTTACCGCGATGCCGACGATCAAAGCGCCTTTCCCTTATTTGACACCAATCTGCTGACGATCAATCGCAATCAGCTGGGCCGCAATAGCGCATTTAGCGGCTATGACCGACTGGAAGACAGCAACCAAGCGGCTATCTATGTCACTCATCGCCGCTTTGACGCCCAAGGCAATGAGGCGCTAGCCGCCACAATTGGGCAAATCCAGTATTTTGACGACCTGGATGACAATAGCTCGATTAACAGCTCAAACAGCGACGCACTGACCTCCGCACGCCAAAGTGAGCAGAACAGCTCCGCCATTATTACCGATCTTGAAGCCAATCTTGGTCATGGCTGGCAAAGCCGCGCCACTGCGCTGTGGGACTCAAACGACAATCTGCTAGATGAAGGCAGCTTGCTGTTTCGCTACCGGAATAAAAAACACCATGCTAGTATCGTCAATATTGGCTACCACTACCGGCTGGCTGATAAGCGCAACAGCTTACTGCAACGCGATATTGAACAAGCTGACCTGAGTTTTGTCACAGCTATTAACCGACGCTGGGCAATCATTGGTCGTTATCAGTACGATACCACCGCTGCCCGCAGCAACGAATCACTGGCCGGAATCGAGTACAATGACTGCTGCGTGAAATGGCGAGTGGTCTATCGCGATGGCTTGGTATACAGCGGCGATGGCCGCGAGAATCAGCGAGATCGCAGCCTATTTTTGCAAATAGAGCTTAAAGGTTTATTTGGCATTGGCGATTCAGTTGAAAATATTCTGGATGAGTCCATTGCCGGATACAAAGCCTTATCGGGCAGCAGCCAAAGCCGCTCAGTCAATAGCAATGACTACAGCGATTTAACCGGCACCCGACATACGTCTTTTTAGACTTAAACAGTTTCAAGCTAATCGGGTGCTATTCGTTCGAGAAGGCTATTAACAATTACGATATTTCAGCTTCAGTATTTTGATTAGAGTTTTCGATGGTAAAACAACTTATGCAGCATTCAACATTCCAAACATTAGCTAGCCAAGCAGTAGCGAGCACTTTCTACCAATGTAGCCAGCCACTTTTGCGCGGCTTGGCGGTTGTCATGCTCTCGGCCTCGGCAGCGCTAAGCAGTAATATTGCTAACGCTGAATACCAACTTATCGATCGCGTGATTGCGATTGTTGAAGACGATATTGTTCTAGCCAGTGAAGTTAGAACCAAGCTTACGCAAATTAAAGCGCAAATTTCTGAGCGCGGCGGTGCAATGCCGCCAGACAATGTTTTATTTGAGCAAGTATTAGAGCGCGCGATACTGGAAAACTTACAGCTGCAACGCGCAGCGCGCATTGGCATGCGAGTCACTGATCAAGAACTCAATGAAACCCTTAACTCAGTCGCCTCGCGAAACGCTATGACGCTTGCGCAGTTTAAAGCATCGGTTGAACAGCAAGGTGAATCCTATTTGGATATTCGCGAGCAAATCCGCAAAGACTTGCTGATTCGTGAAGTACAGCGCCGCAGTGTTATCCGCAATATTAATGTCAGCGAAAGTGAAGTGAATAACTTTCTGCAATCCGAGCAAGGCAAGCAAATACTATCACCGCAATATTCAGTTGATCATATTATGTTATCGGTTGCCTCCGACGCGACTGAATCGGCCAAGCAGCGCGCCAAACAAAAAGTGTTAGCGCTACGTGAATTGGCTCTAGCTAATAACGGCTTTGATGCTATTCAAGCAGAAATCACTGCGCAATTTGCCGAGCACAGCCCCTTAGGCTGGCGCCGCACTGAAGATATGCCTAGCATCTTTACCGGCGTAATTAATGATATGAACACCGGCGATATTAGCGAGCCTATTAGCAGCGACAGTGGTTACCATCTTATTCGTATTAACGAGAAACGCGGCGGCGTTGCAGGTAATATCACCGAGACAAAAGTGCGCCATATCTTAATTGCGCCCAATGAAATTCGCACCAAGGATGAGGCAAAGGTATTAGCCGCCGACGTTAAAGAAAAACTCAATGCAGGCGAAGATTTTGTTCAGCTAGCGAGAAAATATTCTGACGACCCCGGCTCTGCACTCTCAGGCGGCGACCTAGGCTGGACAGAGCCCGGCGCGTTAGTACCTGAATTTGAAAGCACCATGAACGCAACAGACATTGGCGCGATAAGTGAAGCCTTTGAAAGCCAATTTGGCTGGCATATTCTTGAAGTAAATGACCGCCGGGAAAAAGATATGTCCGGCGATAAAGCAGCACAACAGGCGAGAATGGCAATTGCTGAAACCAAATACGATGATGAGCTAAACAACTGGTTGCAGGAACTACGCGACGACGCCTACGTTGATATCAAATAACGGTTATCAAGTAACAACCATCCAAAGTTACCGATAAAAATCCGCGAATATGACAGGCGATAGCGACATTGGCAGTACTCAAAGCGTAAAACGCATTGCCATAACACCCGGCGAACCTGCTGGTATTGGGCCGGATATATTGGTGCAATTAGCGCAGCAAGAACAACAGGCCGAACTGGTTGCCATCGCCGATCCAAACTTATTAATCGATCGCGCCAAGCGCTTAAACTTACCGCTATCGATAAAACCCTTTAATGCCAATGCCGCAGCCCAAGCATCAGCCGCTGGCGAAATCACTGTCGAGGCTATTAGCCTGAAATATATTCCCGAACCGGGCAGTTTCTCCGACATTCAAGCGGGCACTCAGGCCGACGCCAATCAATATCAAAGCGGCCAATATGTTTTGCAAACATTGGATAGAGCGATTGAGCAATGCAGCAGTAAAACTTTAGACGCCTTAGTCACCGGGCCAATCAACAAACATCTTGTAAACCAATATTTACTCTCGCTTAACAACAAACAGTCGGTTTTTTTTAGCGGCCATACCGAATATCTTGCCGAGCAAACTAATACCGCCCGCGTGGTTATGATGCTGGCAAGCGCAAAAACACCTTCACTCAATAAGGCATTGCGCGTTGCCTTAGCCACAACCCATTTACCCCTACGCGATGTCGCCGACGCCATACAGGCCGGTATGCTTGAAGAAACATTGCAAATACTGAACCACGATTTGCAACATCACTTTGGCATATCACAACCTCGAATTTTGGTTTGTGGTTTAAACCCGCATGCAGGCGAACAAGGCGACTTAGGCAAGGAAGAGTTAGACGTTATCAACCCCTGCTTGGATAAGCTACGCAAGCAAGGCATTAATTTATCGGATGCCTTACCGGCAGACACACTATTTACCGCTAAATATTTAGATCAAGCTGATGCAGTGCTAGCCATGTATCATGACCAAGGCTTGCCAGTGTTAAAATC
>CAJQQO010000357.1 GCA_905480475.1 uncultured Pseudomonadales bacterium
AAGGGTTCGCTGGAACTTATATAGATTCTAAGCTTGCCTGTTTGTAGCTCGACATTAAACGGCAGCCATTGTTTAAGTAGCCGTATATCGGCGTAAAGATCAATATCATCACTTAAGATTAATGCTGTGTCGTCGATGCTAAAGGTTTTATCGCCGACAATCATTTGTTGCTTGGCAACATTAAGATCAAACTGATTGCCTTCGCGTAAAAACCAGCCGTGTGCTTTCTTGGCCACTGGGTCAACTTCGATAGGAAATTCTATCGCATCAAAAAGCGGTTGCAGTGGAATAATGGTTGCTTCAGGAGAGGTGTAAATAAAGACATCGCTTGCTAAACGATAATTGCCCAGAAAAATATCAACGATTAATAAATTGTCATCAGAGATTAATTCAAGGTTTATATCGCTATTTGATTTATCAGTAGTAGAGGCCTCGTAAGCTAAGTCATCATCGTAGGGCCATTGCGCCATTGCAGCAGTGCTAACAGTGCTTGCGCCAATAGCGAGTGCAAATAAGTAGAGTGATGTTTTTAATTTTGATCGCAGGTTGGCGATAAAGATTGTGGCAAGCGCAAGTAACAGCACAGGCGAGCATGTGTAAGTATTCTTGCGCCGCTGAGTGCGGACATTAGCCGAGGATAGGCTATCTAGCAATCTCATGATCTGCGATTATTTTAATAAGAAATAATCTATCAAGGATTTAATCGCGCTACAGTTTTTGCTCCAGACTGGCTTTTAACGAGCCACCATAAGCGGGGTCTTCGGAAAACTCGAGTAGTAGCTTTCCTTCGTTCGCACTTTTGCCAAGCAGATCGACCGGGATACTAAAGATACGTTTATCGTTAGGGGTATAAACGGCAATGCCTCGCGCCATCGCAACATTTTGTTTTTGGCCAGCATTGTCGATCCACCACACATCGACGTCTCCATAGAGTGAGCGGTTACCTTCACGGTTAATGGTAAACTGTAAGGCCTTTTCAAATTCGTTGGGGCTGATTAATGAAGCGTCTGATAATGTCATTGTGGCTTCGGTTTCACCGTGACGAACAATGACTGGAATAGTCACTTCAACAATAGGGCGTAATGCAAAGCCAACCGCGTTCTCGCCAGCGTCTTCATCCATTAAGCTATTTTGTGCGGGCAGTTTTCTAAATACCAAATGACTTCGATATTCGCCATTATCTAATTCGGGTGGTTTACGCAACAATACGCGAATACTTTGTTTGCTTCGAGCCGGAACCATAATTCGTCGCGGTGAAAAGCGCACCATCTTATCGGCAAAGCGTTCGCCTTCTATGGCGGTTTCTATCTCGCTAAATTCGCCGTTGTCGTTGGCCCGAATATTTCTAAAAAACATTCGATAGTTGCCTTCTTCATCGCCACGATTAATCAGCGTTACCGTTACCGAGCGTTTGCCGCCTTCCAGCACCACACGTGTTGGAAGCACTTGTAAAATGGATTCTGCTAAAGCCAAGGAGGGTAGGGTTGATAAGGATGAAAACACTGCCAATAACAAGCCGGCATGACAGAAAAATCTTTTGGATACAGAACGCATTTTATTAGCCCTACTTCTTCACTCTATGGGTTTGCCAATCTATTTAGGAAAGGTTGATTTTTTAATTTTTTAGAACGAGTCTTCTATTTAACTCAATTGAAAAAGTATAGATAGGATTCAATAACTTGCGCAGTAAAAGGCGTGGAAAACCATTATTTTTATAGTGTTTTACGCGACATTGATGGATTGGTTATTGCGCGCACAGTTGTTATCCATGAGTGTTTAATGGTTAATTTTTTTGCGTTTTTTACTCGTAATGCACGCAAATAACATAGTCCAGCGAGTGCTTTCCACCACTGGCATTATTGATTTGTAAATCACCGGCTACCACCAGCAGCGTACTGCCGTTGGCAGCGATAACTTTATTTGCCGAGCCAGAAATTTTGGGGGTAAAACCCACGCCATTATTATTGCCGCTACCATTGGCGGTAATAAAAATAACCCGGCCGGGTTCACCCATAATATTAAATATCCCACGGGTACCGGAGCCAAGGCAGCTCTGGCCTGATAGCCCGATAAGGCTGCCGCGATCGTTCATACGACAGATACCATTTTCGTTAGCAATAATCCCGTAGTCCAAGTCCTGCGAAAACGGCTGCATAGTAATTGGCGCTTGCGCAATCGCCTTCGGCAGCTGCGTTGGAAGTAGTATAGATAAGACTGCAAACAGGGCAGCTATACGATTGGATTTTTTCAAGGCAAATGTTTCTACAGCAATGGGTTTACATCGGTTTAAATGACTTTTATTTGTACATATTGTTTGTACAGGGTGTTAGTGCTCAGCATTGAAGTGTAGCCGAAGAAAATTGCGCATTATCGTGAGTTTTCACAATTAAATATGGCAACCGAAGTGCAGGCAAAGCGTAGCAGGCGATGAGCTTAAGCCCTCATTAGTTAGTAAGACGGAGTGGTAGGGGGGGGTGATTATTTTACTGAGAACTTAGTAGCAGTAGCTGCTATAAAATCTAGCAAGTCATTTAACTAAGAAACAAAGGCTAGCCTGTTAGGAAAAGCTTTATTAAGAAAGTGATTGCTGACTATTCGTAGTTTGCGGTCAGTGTATAACTGATATTTTTATCACCATCTATCGCATTATTCAGTATCAGGCTGCCAAGAATGGTTACGGTGGTTAAACCATTTGCCAGTGTCCGACTAATACTGCCATCGATAACTGGGTTAAACACAACGCCGTCGGTAGAACCTTGGGTAACTGAAAGACTTATTACGGCGCCATTGGCACCACTAATACTGAATACACCGGGAACCTGATCGCCAGCGCAATCCATGCCGGCCGTGCCAGATAGGCTACCACCTGATGACATAATACAGGTGCCATCAACATTGCTAAGCTGACCAAAGTCTATCTCTGACTCTTGGTTGATATTAATTGCCGGCACAATTTGCACCCGCGCATTGCCTATTTCACTCGCAGCTAACACCGACTGGTTAAGGCAAGATCCGCCTACCAATAAAAGAAAAACTGCCTGTCTTTTTATCGCTATCTTCATCGCTATACTCTCCAAAATTGAATTTTGAAGTGGGTCACAAAATTCAACGTACTAGATCACAGTATAGGTCGTTTTTTATACAGGGCAAATAAAAAGAGCCCGGGCACGTAAATACCCGGGTTGCAAAGGAAACTTTAGAGTGTTTTTAGACTTACGGATTCGCCGTTTAGGCTAATCGTTAGCTTGCTAAGTTATTGATAATTAGCAGTAAAGGTGTAGGCGATATCTTTAACGCCATCAGTGGCGTTGGACAGAATAATATTTCCGATAACACTAACGCTGGTACTGCCGCCAGACAGTGTGCGGGTCAAAATACCATCGACAACCGGGTTGTAGGTCACGCCGTCAACCGTTGCACCCGCACTGACATTGATATCGACCACTGCGCCGCTAGTACCGTTAATGGTAAATAAGCCTGGCGTTTCAGTGCCGGTACATCCCATACCGGTGGTGCCGCTTAAGCCGCCACCCGATGCCATACTACAAGTGCCGTTAGCGTTAATAATCTGGCCAAAGTCGACTTGGGTATCTTCAGAGATGGTAATCGCCGAGACGATTTCTACGTTCGCGTTACCTGCTTGGTCTGCAGCAAAAGCAATACTGCTTGCTGCCAAAGCGGATACGCTCGCGATAGAGAGAATGAGTTTGTTGATAAATACTTTCATGTCAGTTATTCCGTATACCTTATGCAAAAAATTGGCTCTGCTTTAGCAGTACCTTGGTTTAATCAGTTCGCAACGATTAGGCTGCTGGTAAAAACTCGATCTAACGCCGATGTTATTTTTGCCTTTTTTCAAACTAAATCAGCAGCCCCACCCATTGAATAACAATGGACGGGGCTAAACTGTTGCTGCAAACGCCTGCTGGCAGAGTCGTTATTGCCAGTGCGCGTTTAAGCTATTTACTGGTAGTTAGCAGTAAATGTGTAGGCGATATCTTTAACGCCGTCTGACGCGCTTGATAATACGATGTTACCGATAACGTCTACCGTTGCTGCGCCGCCAGTTAATGTGCGAGTTAATACGCCATCAACAACCGGGTTATAAGTTACGCCATCTACCGCAGGGCCTGGAGTAACACTTACGTCAACCACTGCACCTGAAGTACCAGCGATTGAGAATACGCCTGAAGTTTCTGTGCCAGTACAACCCATGCCAGTTGTGCCGCTTAACAGACCGCCTGAAGCCATTGAGCAAGTACCATCAATATTGATGATTTGGCCAAAATCGATTTGCGTATCTTCTGAGATCAAAATCGCTGATACGATTTCTACGTTTGCGTTACCTGCTTGATCCGCTGCCATTACTGCGCCGCTTACTGATAATGCTGCCATTGCCGCTACTAATAATTTTTTCATTTTCCTAACTCCTAATTTATGCTTTGCAGGGCGGATAGCCGCTGCGTAATTTAAATTTGTTTGTTCTTACCCTGTTAACTCGTACTACATGATTTCGAGTTTTACACTTTCAATCTTGTTGCTCAGGTAAAAGCATGTGCCGTGCCAAGTTTTATTTTGCTTTGGATTTTTCTGCGTGATAGCTAGAGAAATATTGCTGTTTTATTATTTAAAACCCGTTAATGATTGATAAATCAGTGAGTTAAAAAAATTAAAACTTTAGCGGCGAGCAAGGGTGGGGATAGTGATGTGTGATAGCGATCACAATTTGGATTTTTGCAAGCGAAGGGGGTAGATTTTTTTTGCTTAGAAAAACAATGGCGATTCTCAAAATGATTTTCAAATCGATAAAGTTGTCCCAATTTGAGATTTATTAGCGTGTTAATTAAACGACTTGGCAGGGAATTAAATTAGCAATAGCTCAAGCAAAAGTTTTACGTGACGCAGGCCGCATTGCGGGGTTTGTAAAACATTGGTAAAGCAAACCCTAATTCACAAACTCTAAGTGATAAAGCCTTAGTCATAAAAGCTCAGCCATAAAAGCCAAATCGATTATCATTTTGCAGCGACTTATTTAGCGATTGATCGACGAGCACTTCTTAAGCGCATGGCGGAAAATAAAACTAACAGTATCAATGGCACTACTGCAGGAATCGGTACACGTCCCTTTTCTCTAAGGTCGACCGTTGTGCTGGTGAGACTAAGCAGGTATGAAAAAATTAGCGACTGGCCATTCGTTAAGGAACCCAAGTCATGCTGTTGCGCCGTCGCAACCCAGACGTCGGCTACGGTTGTTTCGCCAAAGCTTGATGCAAAGTAGGGACTGTTTGGGTAGTCGCTATCGCCGGGATCAAAAAAATCCCAATCGTTTAAGTTGCCGGCTTCAATATTAATATGACTACCAAAAACCGGCTTGCCAAAGATGTGGTTATCACCTGCACCCTGGTCGCCAAAATAAAAGTTATCGATATGGCTAGGTGCAGTGCTGCTATGCAAAGTCAGCCTATCGTAATGAAATACATTTTCTGCTGGGGCTTGCAGCGATATAGGTGCGTCAAGGCAAGGTGCGGGGTCAATAAAGCTACCAGCGTCGGTGTCCTTACCCACGAGTGTGGAATCGAAGTGATGGCTGGCATCAAAGCCTAGTGGGCCGGCGCTACTAGTAATGCCCGGATAGATACGATCGTCATACAGCGCGACTAGCGCAGACAAGCTATGCAGCAGTTGAAAGACTTTTATATCCGACAGTGTTTCGCCAGAAATATTTTTATAGCTATAAGTTTGCTGGAGTAAATAACGACTACTACTTACTGCGGCCTCGCTGCTAACGACCGCGCTTGCCGGAGTCATGCCCTGTTGTATACCACTGCGAGTATCAATCACTTCCGACTGAATCGTAATTTCAATATCGCCGTTGGCAATTATTGATTGGTAAATGGTTTGGCCGGTACTATTAGTGCCTGCGCTTGCGATAGGGCTGATAACCGAAAAGTTGGAGTTAGTTGTCCAGTCAGGAAATAAAAATGCCGGCTCTAACCATGTCGGGCTTACCGAACTTGCCGACTTGTTATAAGCAATCGCATGACCCCACTCACCCGATAAGTATTCGCGACCCTTAAAATTTAAATCTTCCTCAACGCGTAAATCTACCATCGTATCGGCATAGCCGTAGTCGGTGACAAAAATTCCCCAGTCAGGACTAGCGATACAGGTATTGTTGGATTGCGCATAGCTGATGGAGGAAAACAACAGCAGCAACCCAGATAAAGTGCAGTGTTTTAACGCCTGATTGGATAAAACGAGCCTAACTGAAAACAACAGCATGGATTTGAGTTCTCTCAATGCAATAAAAGTTGAAACGTAAGTAGGGTCAAGTGGGTGGCTTAAGCTACCGATTCCCTATTATTGTTATGCGAATGGCTAATCGATAAAGCGAGAGCGTAAAGAAAATGTTATATCAGTTCAATAGCTAGCAGCGTAGCTAAGAGAAAACTGACATTAATTACTGTGATTGCTATTTAGGAGGGAATAAATTCCTTGGTTTCAGGCTTGGGATTAAAAAGTTCGGCATTGCTAACCTGAATATGCTGGTCGCTTGCGGCCAATAATTTATTAATTGAACCGTGCGCTTGTTTCTCATAATGCAGATAACTGATATTGGCATCAATCATATGCGGCGATTGAACCGCTTCATTAAACTCAGCAAGCTTAATTAAAAAGCGACGGATCGGCATATGAATATCGACATTGTCACCATGCGATAGCAAAACAATAAATCGATCTGAATTAACCCTTGAGATAACATCGCAGGCTCTAAACGTTTCTACCAGCAATTTGCCAAAAGCGTTTAGTGCCAAGTCGCCGGCTTCGTGGCCATGGGTGGCGTTAATGCCGGGCAAATCGATAAGTTCAAAGCTAACTAAGGTCGCTTCACACTGGCTGCGATCACATAAAGCCACAATATGGCAGGCGGAGTTTTCAAAGCCTCGAAGATTAGACAGGCCGGTTAGCGGATCAAGCGTTGTTTGTTGGGCAAGATGAATATCAAATTCAATTAATTCTGCAATATGTTCCAATAGCTCGGCTTCATCGCTGGCAAGCTTGCGCGGTTCAAAGTCAACAACCGCTAGCACGCCAAGACAATAACCTTGGTTGTCTTTGATAGGTCGGCCCGCATAAAAACGAAAAGCATGTTCTTTGGAAACAAAATTGGAATTGGCGAGCGCAGGTATGGCTTGGGTATCTTCTATAACGAGCAGTGAATCATTGGCCAGCGCAAGCTCACACAAAGAATCGGCGCGTGGCGTGTCGTCTAATAGAATACCTTGGCTTGATTTGTAACAGACCCGGTTTTCATCAATTAAGCTAAACCATGCGATAGGGGTATTTAATACCCGCTGGATTAAACGGGTATGGCGATCAAATAACTCTTCTTTTGGGGTGTCGAGAATATTTAGCGTCTCTAGCGCCCTAATCCGGCGGCGTTCAAGATCAAACGGCAAATCAGTATTAGATAAGTCTTTTCGCATAGCGTCACTTTATTTGCGTTGAGATAGGTGTTGACGTCATTGTCTTTGGATTTAAAGTATAGCGGTTTCTTTGGCGACAATAATAACTCTACAAAAAAGTTAATAAACGACCGGCCATTTGCTTATTGATTGCGTTAAGCAATACGATTTGAATTGATTTATTGATGGCGGCATTCACAGAACTAATGCAAAATGCTTTCTGCAATTTGTCTGCTGGTATGAGTTTGCGGTTGTTTTGCCTAGATAGCGGCTTAATTATTCCGCGATAGTTGTTTTATAATACTGCGCTGGTTACGCGATCTTTTAAATAGTTTTATTTAGGTTATATAAGCATGAGTTGTGTTCGTGGCAGTTTGATTACTATATCGGCCCCGTCAGGTGCCGGCAAAACCAGCTTGGTGAATAAGTTGATTGCCGCTGACAATCACCTGCATGTCTCTGTCTCCCATACCACCAGAGCGATTCGTCCCGGCGAGACTGATGGGGTCAATTATCATTTTGTCCAACAAGCAGAATTTGACCAAATGGTTGCCGATAACAGCTTTCTTGAATACGCCACTGTATTTGGCAACTCTTACGGTACTTCCAAGCTGTGGGTTAATGAACAGCTTGAGCTGGGTTTTGATGTGATTCTCGAGATTGACTGGCAGGGCGCGCAGCAGGCTCATCAATGGTTGCAGAGTAAGCAGGATGCCAACGGCATTGGGATCTTTATTTTGCCGCCGTCACTGCAAGCTTTATATGCGCGTTTGACCCAGCGTGGCCAAGACGGCGATGATGTGATAGCCGCTCGTATGGCCGCCGCTGTCGATGAGATGTCACATTTTGAGCAGGCAGACTTTCTGGTGATCAATGATGATTTTGCTGTCGCACTGGCTGACTTAGAAGCGATTATTCAAGCCAGTCGGCTTCGATTATCGCGTCAAAAGCAACGATATGACGCCTTGGTTCAGTCCTTACTGGCCGCTAAGGGCTAAATGTCAGCATTGGCATCGATTGCCAGTTAGGTGCTAATAAACTGCAGCCGGGCATGCCGGCGGGCATAATGGTGGCTTATTCCGCTATAAACGGGCCTGTAAGCTGCTGTTTGACCCTCGCCAATGGACAAAAACTTGCTTATAATGCGCGCCCGCTTAATTGCAAGGCTAGTTAATAGCTGAACCAAGGTAAACCAAGATTATGGCCAGAATTACTGTAGAAGATTGTTTGGATCACGTAGAGAACCGTTTTGAGTTAGTGATGGTTGCCAGCAAGCGCGCTCGTCAGATTGCTACTCAGGGTAAAGATCCAATGGTTGAAGTCGGTGATGACAAACCACCGGTTATTGCTTTGCGCGAAATCGAACAAGGACTTATCGATCCTAACCGTGTTGAAGTTGAAGAAGAGATGGATGATTTAACCGAAGAGCTTGCAGCTGAGTTCGGTGTTTAATTTAAACCACTAATCTGCAACAGTTCCTCTACCCAAATTGCCGGCCACAGATTATATTGTGGCCATGACGGCAACTATTCAAGATCTTACCAATAAGCTAGACGCTTACCTCGATGAAGACCAGATCAATCTGGTTCGCAATGCGTACTTCTGTGCTGAGCAAGCACATGAAGGGCAAACGCGTCGTTCCGGCGAGCCCTATGTTACTCATCCACTTGCCGTTGCCGATATTCTTGCCGATATGCATATGGATCATCAAAGTCTGGCGGCAGCAATGCTGCACGATGTCATTGAAGATACAAAAGTTGATAAAGAATCCCTCAGCGAGCAATTTGGTGTAACCGTTGCCGAATTAGTAGACGGTGTTAGTAAGCTCACCCAATTTGAATTTCAAACTCAAGCTGAAAAACAAGCCGAAAACTTTCAGAAAATGGCGATGGCCATGGCGCGTGACTTGCGCGTTATTCTGGTCAAGCTAGCAGACCGTTTACACAATATGCGGACGCTTGATGTATTAGGTGCCGAAAAGCGGCGGCGTATTGCCAAAGAAACGTTGGAAATTTATGCGCCTATTGCCAATCGCTTGGGTATGAATGACGTTCGGATAGAGTTTGAGGATTTGGGCTTCGCTACCTTATATCCCATGCGAGCCAAGCGAATTAAAGCGGCAATCGCTGCAACGCGAGGCCATCGTAAAGAACTAGTTGCCAATATAGAAAAGCAAGTTGACGATCAGCTGTCAACGGATGGCATTCCGGCGCGAGTGATTGGGCGGGAAAAACATTTGTATAGCATCTACCAAAAGATGCGTAGCAAAAGCAAATCGTTTACCGAAATTATGGACGTGTTTGCATTTAGAATTGTCGTTAACTCCGTTGACGATTGTTATCGAACCTTAGGCTCAGTGCACAACTTATATAAGCCTCGCCCCGGTCATTTTAAAGATTACATTGCCATTCCCAAAGCTAACGGTTATCAGAGTTTGCATACGGTTTTATTTGGTATGCACGGGATTCCCATAGAGATACAAATCCGAACCGAAGAAATGGAGCAAATGGCGAATAATGGTATCGCCGCGCACTGGCTATACAAAGCCAACAATCAGGATGCGTCGGTTGGAAGTCATGCGCGCGCGCGTCAATGGGTGCAAGGTTTACTTGAGCTGCAACAAAACGCCGGTAACTCGCTGGAGTTTATTGAAAACGTCAAAATCGATTTATTCCCCGAAGAGGTTTATGTCTTTACTCCTAAAGGCAGAATTATGGAATTGCCGCTGGGTTCTACGCCCGTTGATTTTGCTTACGCAGTGCATACTGATATCGGCAACAGCTGTGTGGGTTGTCGAATCAACCGTCGTTTAGCGGCGCTATCGCAGCCATTGCAAAGTGGCCAGACCATTGAAATTATTACCGCGCCGGGCGCTAATCCTAATCCAAGTTGGTTGGATATGGTTGCGACCAGTCGGGCGCGCAGTCAGATCAGACATTATCTTAAACATCTTAAAAGTGGTGAGTCGATTGAATTGGGTCGACGCTTATTAAATAAAGCTTTAATGAGTTTGGGTAGTGGCTTGGATGAAGTCACTAGCGAGCAGCGCTCTGCATTAGTCGAAAGTGCTAATGCAGATGACTTTGATCAATTATTAGAAGAGGTTGGTTTAGGTAATCGAGTCGCCTATCTTACCGCGCGGCAACTGCTAGATATTCATGAAGATGAAACTGGCGGCGATATGGTTATTGGTAATCGCGAAAAACCCTTAGTGATTGCTGGCACCGAAGGCATGATGATTAATTTCGCCAAGTGCTGTAGTCCTATTCCCGGCGATGATATTGGTGGTCATATTACTGCGGGTCGAGGTGTTGTGGTGCATCTTGCTGACTGTCGCAATTATCATGAAATTCAAGAGCGTGATAAAGAAGGTCGCAGTGTGGCCTTGCGTTGGCATGATGATATTCAGGGTGAATACCGTGTAGAGCTTAAGGTGGAAGTTGAGCAGCAGCGCGGCATAATTGCATCGTTAGCTAACAAGATTAATAGTTTTGATGCCAGTATTGAATCTATTAAAGTCGAAGAGCGCGATTCAAAAGCCAGTATTATTCATATATTTTTATCGGTACATAACCGTATTCATTTAGCACGAATTATTCGCCGCATTCGGGTGATTAAATCGGTAGTTAAAGTGACCCGAGTTAAACTTTAATTCTTAGAGACTAAAAGCAGGGCTGTTGTTAGCGTTAGTTACAGTGAGTTGGCGGCAGTTAGAAATCCTTATGAAAGAAAAAGTAATTATTCGAAGCGACCAAGCCCCTTCAGCGATTGGCCCGTACTCACAAGCAGTACGTGTTGGTTGTACCGTTTATCTATCAGGTCAAATCCCCTTGGATCCATCAACGATGGCTTTAGTCGAAGGTGGAATTACCGAGCAGGCAATGCAAGTCTTTAGAAATTTAAAAGCCGTTGCCGCAGCGGCGGGCGGTAGTTTAAACGACAGTGTCAAATTAAATATATCGCTAACTGATTTGTCGTGCTTTGACGCGGTAAATACGGTGATGCAGGAATTTCTTCAGCAGCCGTATCCAGCGAGAGCTTGTGTGCAAGTCGCAGCCCTGCCTAAGGGCGCAATGATAGAGGTTGAAGCAATACTGCATATTGCTGAATAGCTACGCATTTATTTGCAGACTCAAAATATCAATGCCAGCTAAGCATCAATCTAAAATCTATTTATCTTGCAAAAGTATTAACCGTAAAACTGATAAACAATGCAAAACACTCTGCAAAATTTTACTCCCGCACCATTGCTCACGCATTATCATGCACAGACCATGCTTGCCAGTATTGGTCCGCGTCGTTTTTTTGTTCGCCGTCGTGCCGACAAAATGTTGGCTGCAGCTAAAGATCAAGTCATTAATTGCGATGATGGCGTGCGTCTAAGCGGATCTTATACCGAGTCTGAAAAAGCGGATGGTAAAAGTCTGGTAATTTTATTGCACGGCTGGGAAGGTTGTATTAGCTCCAGTTATTTATTGTCTTCGGCGACGCGTTTGTACGAAGAAGGTCATAGTGTTTTTAGGTTAAATTTTCGCGATCATGGCGATAGTCACTCGCTTAATAGAGAGTTGTTTCACTCGGCCCGCATAAAAGAAGTGTTAGATGCTGTGGCTAGTGTTCAGCAGCAATATCCGCATCAGCAAGTGTGTCTTGCCGGTTTTAGTTTGGGCGGTAATTTCACTTTGCGTACGGCGAGCTTGGCCAGCGAATACGGTTTGCAGTTAGATAAGGCCGCCGCAATATGCCCATTGATAAGCCCGTTAAATACCACCGATGATATTGAAAACGGCTTATGGATTTATCACTATTATTTTATGCGGCGCTGGAAGCAATCGCTGAGCAAGAAAATGCAATTGTTTTCCGACTACGACTTTGCTGATGTGCTTAAAAAGTCCAAGCGACTTAGTCAGTTAAACCAATATTTTGTCCCTAATCATACGCCGTTTGATAAAGCCGAAGAATATTTAAACGCCTATGCAGTTGTTGATAAAACGCTTAAGAAAATTAATGCGCAAGCGCATATACTCATTGCCAATGATGATCCCATCGTTCAAACCCGTTGGTTTAATAGCTTAATTAAGCCGGCCAATATCGATATTCAGATCACTAAGCATGGTGGGCATTGCGGCTTTATAAAAGACTGGAAATTCAATAGCTATGCAGACGATTGGTTAGCGCAGCAGTTTTTAATTCAATAAACGCTTGGCAATCAAAAGCAATCAATGGTCGATTATATGGCGTTTTTAGAAGAGCGAAATATTTCTTGCCCCTACTGTGGTGAGTCAATTGATATATTAATTGATCCGCCTGAGCAGGCGTTGGGCTCGGGTGAGTCATCGGATTTTGATTCAGCTTATGATGATGCGGCGGAGTATATTGAAGACTGTCAGGTATGCTGTAGGCCGATAAAGATTAAAGTCAGCAATAGTTTTAGCGGCGAAAGCGTTGTAGAAGTGTTTCACGAAAATGAGTAAATTTTTATTCGTTTTAATTAACCGGCTTTAGCGGTCACTTTATCCTTTCTAAATTGCCATGTGCGAATCACATCGATACGATCATATTTTTCGGCTAGCTGTTTTGGGAAAGGTTCAAACGGTGATGCCAAACGGATACTTTGCATCGCGGCACGGTCCAGTACTTCTGAACCCGATGAGGACATAATAGTTGTCTCCTCAACAATGCCGTTAGATTTGAGTTTAACCAGCAACCTCACGTCACCATAAAGGCCTTTTTCACGCGATTCTTTTGGGTAATGCAAGTTACCGACATCTTCAACCCGGTTATGCCATTGGTGAACATAACGCGCATTTTCTGCGGCGAGTGTTGACGCGGAGCTAATAACCAGCACACGAGGATTTTTAGTAAAACGTTGTTGTTGATCAGAAAGCCTGGCTTCCAAGCTTGCTATTTCCAGGCTTAGTTCGGCGAGGTTTTTATCGGCGCTATTGCCTTCTTCTGCTATATCTGCCGCATCTTCGGGGCTGTCTTGCACGACGACTAGTCGCAATGAAGCGCCGGTGGTGGTGATAATTCTCGGCGTGATTACTGCTTCCTCGGTTTGCTGTAGTTCGGGAATAATAATCGGTTTGATATCATTGATTTTTGAGTCCGGAAAAATCGATTCGTACTGTGTGGTTAATTCCTTAGCTTCGTCAATTTCCCCACTGCCGAGTTGATTATTTTCGGAAATAAAATCTGCTTCTTCCGGTTTGGTCTCGCTATTGGAATTTGATAGCGTCACTTCCATCGATGATGAAGGGGCTGCTGCATTACTAATTACATTAAACGCAATCCAGAACAACACCAGCCCATGAATTAGTAGGGCTACTGCTGTTGCGTAACTAATGGCGTGGTTCTGGCCGGGTGTATAACTCATCTATTTACTTATCTTTTACTTAAGCAGTTTTTAATTGAACAGTTTTTACTTGAACAATAGTTATTAAAAATAATAGCTTGGCAAAGTTACTCCGCTACAAGTTAAATTGTAGCGCAGCCAAACTAATGCTTGGTTTGGATTTTGCTCTCGATGGCATCCATTAAATCGCCAGCGATATCCAGGTCGCACTGACTATCTAGCTCGCGAATACAGGTTGGGCTAGTGACATTAATTTCTGTCAGGTAGTCACCAATCACATCTATGCCAACAAAGAGTAGGCCTTTGGCGCGTAAAGTGGGCGCAACTTGTTCGCAAATCCAATAATCACGTTCGCTAAGCGCTTTAGCCTCACCTCGACCACCGGCCGCCAGATTACCACGAGTTTCTCCCGCCGCAGGAATTCTGGCCAGTGCGAAAGGCACAGGTTTACCGTCAATCAGCAAAATGCGCTTGTCGCCCTCAATAATTTCAGGAATGTAGCGCTGGGCCATAACACTTTGGGTTTGATGTCCTGTCAGCGTCTCGATTATCACGCTGAGATTTGGATCGTCTGGCTTCACTCTAAAAATGGAAGCGCCGCCCATACCATCGAGCGGCTTGAGGATAATATCTTGGTGTTCTTGATGAAATTCACGCAGCCGTGCCGCATTGGCGCTGATTAGTACCGGCGGACAACATTGTGGAAACTCGGTGGCAAATACCTTCTCATTGCAGTCGCGCAGGCTTTGCGGCTTATTGACCACTAAAGTGCCCTTTTTGCTAGCGAATTCAAGCACAAAGGTAGTGTGCAAAAACTGGCTATCAAATGGCGGGTCTTTGCGCATTAAAATCACGTCCAAATCGGCGAGTTCCACCAAACTGGGTGATTCCAGCTCAAACCACTCGCTAAGGCTATCTTCGACCCTCAGACGCTGGCTGTAACCACAGGCTATGCCATTGTCTATTAACAGGTTTTCCTGTGTGAAGTAGTGTAATTCCCAGCCTCGGCGTTGAGCCGCCAATAGCATCGCGAGCGAGCTGTCTTTCTTAGGATTGATTGCCTCAATTGGATCCATCACGATGCCGAGCTTTTTTCCCATAATGATATCTGCCTCAATGTTTCGTTAATTGCTTTGCGCGATTGCGCATCAATTCGGTTCATTTGCTTTATTTATTAAGTACTTTGGTCTATAGCTTTAAAAGTGAACAATTATTGTGGCAAATATTGCGAGCCTATAACCGCCAAGGGGATTCAGTGAATCTGCTTGATCGGGGCTTTAAGTATTTGCCCAGAATAGTCCATCTAAAACCATAGGTAGTCACCCGGAGGCCGAATCGTTATGGATTCGCAAAGTAAAAATTTAAAGATAATGGTTGTTGATGATAGCAAGACTATCCGTCGAACAGCAGAGACATTATTGCAAAGAGAAGGTTTCAATGTCATCACGGCAGAAGATGGTTTTGAGGCCTTGGCAAAAATTGCCGACCAAAAGCCCAATATCATTTTTGTCGATATCATGATGCCACGGCTCGATGGATATCAAACTTGTGCGTTGATTAAAAACAACGCCCAGTTTAAGTCGACGCCAGTCATTATGCTATCGAGTAAGGATGGATTGTTTGACAAGGCAAAAGGCCGAATCGTTGGTTCAGATCAATACGTGACTAAACCGTTTAGTAAGGTTGAGTTACTTGAGGCGATCCAGAATCATTGTGACGGTGGCGAAAGTTCAGAATCTATATCAGTTCAAGCATCGTAATTTTTTGCATGATGTTCTAGCGCGTTTTAAACGCGCTAAATTGATAAAACCTATTTTCTGCCATTTCAAATAGTATGCAAAGGCACAAACCAACCACATCGAACTGTTGGTTTATTGGAGAAAGAAATGAAGCGAGTATTGGTAGTTGACGATTCGCCTACGGAAGCATATCAAATATCAAATATTTTAAACAAGCACGGCTATGAAGTGGTCGCGGCTGAATCCGGTGAAATTGCGGTTGAGCTAGCGCGTGAGCATGCGCCCGATTTAGTGCTTATGGATATTGTTATGCCGGGTATTAATGGCTTTCAAGCAACTCGTCAGCTAACCCGTCATCCGAAAACCAGTGCTATTCCTGTCATCATGGTGACAACAAAAAATCAGCCGTCTGATAGGGAATGGTCGCGTAAGCAGGGTGCACGTGGGTATTTGGTTAAACCGGTTCCTGAAAAAGATCTTATCGACACGATAGCTACCGTGTTAGAAGCAAAATAGCGCCAGTGTTGGATGCAAGTTGATTTAACAGCAAATTAAGGCTTGTGATAAATTAAATCGACTACGCTGTTTAAACTTAGCTTGGAAAAGTTTGGCTTATAAAACTTAAGCAGTAAAAAATTTGGAGTGATCCTTCGAGATTAACACACTATGAAGTTTGAACAACAACCCCTAAGCCTATTGCGCCAAATTGCGCAGGCTAGCATTAAAGCCATTTCGACGCGTTCAGCCAATAATGATTTACAAAACTCCTGGAGTGGAATTGGTTTTTCACTTTGTGGTCAGCCTATGGTTGCGCCAATGGGCGAAGTAGTCGAAATCATTAACGTTCCCGGTTATACCTTTGTGCCTCGCGTTAAACCGTGGGTATTAGGTTTAGCCAATGTCCGTGGCCGCTTGTTACCCATCTATGATTTAGAAAATTATTTTGGCTCCAAGTTGGCGGGCAATAGAACCCGACATCGCGTGTTGATTATCGAAGTAGACAATATTTATGCCGGCGTCGTTGTCAGCAATGTATTTGGGCTAAAACACTTTCCTGCCGATAGTTTTGATCAGGCATACAAAGGTGATGGCGAATTATTTGCCAGCTGTATTGATTCATCTGCGAGTGATGGACAATCGAATTGGTTGCGATTTCAAGCACATAGGCTTATTCGCGAGACCGATTTTATGGATGTTTCATTGCAAGGCGGCGGCGCTACAGAAATAACCTCAGCCGCCTAAGCAATTTGGGCAAGATCTGCCATACTTTTTAGAGACCAAGCGTTTATCGCGTACTTAATAAAAATCTGCTGCCTTTGCAAAATAAGCTTATGGCCAATTTCAGCACAGCCAGCAGATCGTGAATTAGCATTTTAAATATTAACTTACTCAAGCCGGAGCTTCGAGGATGGAAAACATCAGCCAAACTAAAAACAGCGGAAATTCTAAAAAGGTTTTTACCTTTTCGATATTACTGCTGTTGTGTGCCACTGTATTTTTTATGGTGAGTACTTTTATATTCTTACGTGATGCCGATCGAGATTCCAAATATCTGGAGCTGGCCGGTGATATGCGCGTACTACTCCATCAGATTTCCACAAGCTCCCGCGAGGCTACCGATGGTGAAGCCTCAGCATTTGTGACTTTGAAAAATGCTAGTGAACGCTTTGATCAAACCTATCAAACCTTACAAGCCGGTGACAGCAATTTACCCGGTGTTGGTTATATGATGGATGAAGAGTTGCAAGCGTTGGGTTCTACATGGACTTCTGTACAAACCAATTCAAAAACCATTGTTGATAATCGCGATCGTATTTTGTTTTTACATGATGTAGCAAAAACCTTAAACGAATCGATTCCTGAATTACAACGTGAATACAATATTGTCGTTGAGGTTCTGTTAGATAGCAGCGCTTCTAACGAGCAAATTGTATATGCGCAAAAGCAACTATTACTTGCCGAGCGTATTGCTCGTAACGTTGACAAAATGTTGAGCGGTGGTGAGGCGACGAGTCAAGCTGCAGATCAGTTCAACCTAGACGCCAGTATTTTTGGTGGCGTATTAACGGGTATGTTGCGCGGTGATAAAAAATTAGGCTTGGATCGTGTTACCGATCAGAAGGCGCGAGCATCATTGCAGCGCATCGATAAGCTATTTGATTTTGTATCCGGTTCGGTTGACGATATTTTTAAAGCCTCTCCAGATTTACTTGGCGCCAGAAATGCAGCTGATGGCATTTTAACTGACTCGCCAAAAATGCTTGATCATACTAACTTGGTTGCTGAAAGCTTACGAGACCTGAGTAACCGAAGAACAATTGGTTCCAGCACTGCATTCTTTAGTGGCGCGCTAATACTTATTATTCTTGCGGTAATTGGTGTGCAACTTTATCGCAACACTGTTTCGCGACTTGCGGAAGAGAAAGACGCTAACGAGCGTAACCAAGTAGCGATCGAACGATTGCTTAATGAAATCGGTAACCTTGCAGACGGTGACTTAACCGCAGAAGCAACGGTATCAGAAGAATTTACCGGAGCCATCGCCGACTCGATAAACTATACGATTGAGCAGTTGCGCGAAATTATTTCCTCGATCAACGATACCACGGTAATGGTTGACTCCGCGGCAAAAGACACTCAGTCAAAAGCACTTTCATTAGCCGAAGCATCCGAATCGCAAGCCAGTGAAATCGCCTCTACTTCTGGCGAAGTAAAAGAAATGGCTGGCACCATGGATCAGATGTCTACCGATGCTTCTGAATCGGCAACGGTTGCAAAAAGCTCTGTACAGATCGCCAAGTCTGGCGCCCGCGTTGTACAAAATACTATTCATGGTATGGATACTATTCGCGAGCAAATTCAAGATACGTCAAAACGAATCAAGCGTCTGGGTGAAAGCTCGCAGGAGATTGGTGACATTGTATCTTTGATTAACGACATCGCCGACCAAACGAATATTCTTGCACTGAATGCTTCTATCCAAGCGTCGATGGCCGGTGAGGCTGGTCGTGGTTTTGCGGTGGTAGCCGATGAAGTACAGCGTCTTGCTGAGCGTTCGTCTGCTGCAACTAAACAGATTGAAGCGCTGGTTAAAACGATTCA
The DNA here is from genome assembly GCA_905480475.1 of uncultured Pseudomonadales bacterium. Lineage (GTDB taxonomy): Bacteria > Pseudomonadota > Gammaproteobacteria > Pseudomonadales > UBA7434 > UBA7434. The sequence continues at coordinate 18,663 of CAJQQO010000357.1, forward strand.
ATCAGATACCAATGAAGCTGCGGCTTCAATGGAGCAAACAACGTCTGAAGTGGTTAAAGGTGCGGGTCTTGCACACGATGCGGGTGTTGCGCTAGAAGAAATTGAAAAAGTATCGCTTAATCTTTCTGAGTTGATCGAAAGTATCTCTTACTCCGCACGTGCTCAGGCAGATACCGCGGGTAATATCTCGGTCACTATGAATGCCGTTAAAGATATCACCTCACAAACTGCAGCGGGTACAACCGACGCGGCAAACAAGGTAGGTAACTTATCCGCAATGACGATGGAGCTAAGAAGTTCGGTAGCTGGATTTAAACTACCGGGTTCCTTACAGGCATCCAGTGCCGATGATGACTTTAAAACTGCGCAAAATAGCTAAGCGTAAGAAGCGATTCAGCTATGAATAATAATGTCTGGCCTTTGACAGGTAATACGGAAATGAATGAACGGCACAATCATCGATCACTCGACTGGATTGCACCCGGCTTAAACGAAGCAATTAATAATGCGCGTCGTTTGGTAGAGTCTTATCTTTCCGGTAATAACGATAAAGCAAAGTTGCTTGAGTGCAGTGTTATCTTAACGGATGTACACGCAGCACTAGAGCGAATTGATTTGCCCTCAGCATGCTTGTTAACCGAGCAGCTAACGATATTAATTAGCGTTATTGTTGAGGATCGTTGCGTCGTTGCAGAAGAGGCCTATCAGGCGTTGCTTGGTGGAATGGCGCAGTTACCGAGTTATTTAATTCGTATCCGTTCAAATCAGCGCGAGCAATTAAGTGAAGTTATCGCCATTATCAACGACGTGCGTGCAGCATCCAATTTGCCGTTAATGCTAGATAAACATGTTTTTGCTTTGCCTGATTCACAAACGGCAGAGCTTTTTGCGCAGACAAGTTGTTATGTTGATAAAGATCAAGCGCAAATATTATTGACGCAGTGCCAAACAACATTAGCGTCAGTCAGTAAGCAATCAGATAATTATCGTCAAACCGTGGAATCGCTAAACGATTCGCTTAATAACTTATCAATGGCTTTCGCTGCTGATGAGTCTGCAAGCTCGGTTGTTGTAAATAAAGTTATTAGTGATAAGTTATTTTCTTGTCTACAAACACTATTGCTTGCCGCTAAAGCTGATTCCAGTTGCTTTAGTCTATCGGCAAAATATGCATTGACCAGTGGTTTTAAATTAGTGCAAATGTTTTTGCAGGCCGATGCTAATGCCGATTTTGATCAACAATTTAGCGATCATGTTCTTAGCGAATTACTTTTTAGTATCGCAATCGCCGACAGTAATGTTGAAGCGGTTAAAGCCTTTCAGCAGCAATACGGTTTATTAGCTGCATTATCTATTGAGCATCCTTCAGAATTACTCAATCTTGGTACGCCAGATGCCGATACGATGGACGTTGTGTTTGATGGCTTATGTTCTGACTTAAGCGTATTGAAAAATGCCTTGGAGCGCCGTGCCGAATCGGCAGCTAATGCTGTTTCGTTTGAAGAGATGGCCGCTATGGCCTCAACTTTGAAATACACTATGCAGCTAGCGCAATACGGTGGTTGGGCAGAGAAAATGCAATCTGTCGGCTCGCAGTTAACACAAATGCATGAGAGCGATAGCAGTGGCGACGCTGATCAAACTTCAGCAATCCAAAATATTGCGGAGCAGTTGCATGCGGTAGAGTATGGCTTGAGACAATTGCACCTAGGTGGTAGCCGAAGTGAAAGTGAAATTAGTGCGCTGCACGAAGCCAAAAAGAGTATCGCGCTTATTCGTGAAAATCTTGCTGCAAGAAGCGCTAGTGAAATTAACTTTTTTGAAGATGAACAACTACTGGATTTTGATCCGCTAAAAGATATTAGCCAACAATTAAAACAAGTGGTTGGCGCAATGCAGATGATGAGCATTGGCAGTCTGGTTAATGCAATTAATTGTGCGGAGATTTATTTACAGCAAACGATTATCGCCGGGAAGAATGAAGAAGCGGCAGATAAACTAATTGATGCCTTAGCGGCGATAGAAAGTTATATCGAAGCGGCAAAATATCAACAGCAAGATCGAGTGGCTGACTGGTTAGCTGCAGCCATTGACTTGTTAGGTGGGAGCTCCCCAGCAGCAGTTACAAGCCAAATAAATGCTAGCAGTGAAGCTAATAGTGAAACCAATAGTGCAGCAGCATCTGCGCTTGATACCTCAAATGTCGAAGATGCTCCTGCCCTAACCATTTCTAGCGAGCGACAGACTTTAGACGTTGAGCTAGACGAAGATATTGTTGAAATATTCCTAGAAGAAGCCGAAGAGGTTATTGAGTCTTTGCTTGAAAACGTTGGCGTTTGGGCGGCCGAGCTTCAAAACGACGAACGTATGGCAGATATCCGTCGCGGTTTCCACACGCTTAAAGGCAGTGGCCGCATGGCAGGCGCAGAGCATGTTGGTGACGTTGCCTGGTCAATTGAAAATCTTATTAACCGCATGTCTGATGGCTCAATGCCTATCGATCAGCCGCGTGCGGATCTAGTGGTTGAAGCGGTGGCTTATATGCCGCATCTTGTTGAATCATTTAATCAACGTTTAATTCCGTTTGCAGCACCAATGCAAAGCATGATTGATCGCACGCTTATCTTAACCGATAACAAAGATGGAACCGTCGAGGCTGGCGTAACATTAAACTTGTTAGAAGCTGCGCAATCTGTACAAGTCACTTCTATCCCAAACAATTCAGAAGTCAGTGAGACAGCTGCTGTTGATACTTCCGCTACCGAAATGGAAATCACTGAACTGACACCAGCTGAAGAATCAGTGCCGGTGCTTAGTGATGAGCTGCCGATTGTGACTGAAGATACTACCGAAGCGATTGGCGACGAAATCGTTGATGAGTCTAGCGAGCAGCCTAATGAAGAGATTAGCGAAGAATTCCTTCAGGCCCTACCTGATTATCAAGAGCCTGAACATGACGCAATTGAGCTTAGCTCCTTTGAGAACTTTACTGGCGAAGCTCAAGAGGATGATCTTGGCGATACAGATCTTAACCAGACAGACGCAAGCAGTGAAGCAACAGCCGACGCAGACAATACAGAAGCTGAAGAATTACCTACCGTTGAGCTTAATGAAGAGATGCTTAGCACTGCGGATGAGGCAGAAGAATTAGTCTTTGCCGACAGTGCAGAAGATGATCACTACTTACAAGCCATATTTATTAGTGAGCTTGAAGTACAGCTCAGTGTTCTACATGGTTATCTTGACACATGTAATACCGGCAGCACGACTTATCCGTCAGAGGCCGTTGAGCGCGCCTTGCATACGATTGTTGGTGGCGCGCGAATTGCTGCCAATCAATTAATTGCCGAGCTATTTGCACCTGCAGAAATTTTGGTGAGTCTGATTCGTAAGCGTGGTGCGATTCATTCCAGCGAGCTGCAATTGTTAGAGAATGTTTGTCAGTGGACTCAAACGCTGTTAAATACGGGTTGTTTGGGACAGGTCAAACCTGCTGATGAACAGCAGGCTTTAGAGTTTGTCGATCAGCTTAATCAAGCGGTTGCCGACGATCTTGAAAATGCGGGTGACGAAAAAGATATGGTCGTCGATAACGATCTTATTTTTGATGCCAACGGATTTTTGCAGAACTGGCGTACTGGCGGTACGCCCGGTAGTGAGCTGGAAACCATGGTTTCAGTGTTAGAGCAGCTTGGACAAGCCGCCGCCGATGGACAGCAAGATCCTATCGAGCAGCATTGCGAAGCGCTTATCCGTACGTATAAATGTTTTGCCGGCACCGATGAGACTATCAGTTATCAACTCGATGGTAGTGGCTTGCACTATCAAGCCTACAATACATTACTCCAAGCGCATGATGCTTTAGACGATATGCTTGACCGTGTTGCTGCAGGGCAAAATGTTGAGCGACACCCATCACTCGAATTACTTGAAGATCTGCTTGCTAGCGAACAACAACTGCAAGCGCAGTTGCAACGCCATGCCATGGTTGATGATGGCAAGGTAAATGAGGTAGTGGTTGAGGGTATCGATCAGGAAATTGTTTCGATATTTCTGGACGAGTCAGAAGATCTAATTGAAGATGTAGAGGCTGGTGTACAGCAGTGGCTGAGTAATCGTAAAGACACGTCTTACCTTGAGACTTTGCTGCGACCACTGCATACGATTAAGGGTGGCGCACGTATGGCCGGTCTTGAAGAAATCGGCAATATTAGTCATGAGTTTGAAACGCTATTGTTGTCGGCCAGTAATGGCGATATCAAAACCGATAGCCAGTTCTTTAAAAAGGCCGGTAAATTTGTTGCTGCGCTAATTGCATCAGTCAGTGATATTCGCAGCAAGCTTGCTGGTGGTACTGCAGCTGAAGCTCCAGTGGATAGCAATCAAGCGGCTGAAGCAAACAATGAAGATGAAAAGCGCAAGAGCGAAGTTGTGCGAGTGTCATCGGACTTGTTAGAGCAGTTGGTCAACCTTGCGGGCGAAACCAGTATTTCGCGTTCATTAGTTGAAGACCAGGTGAGCGACTTCTCA
>CAJQQO010000358.1 GCA_905480475.1 uncultured Pseudomonadales bacterium
ACGGCGCTTTTTTTAGCTTGCGCTAGTTATTTTTGGATAGTTTTTTGGATGGCCATTTGAACGACTATTTGAACATATTGGGAAAAGCTGGCCGAAATACCAGCTTACCGCTACAAACTGGCGCGATGAATATAACGCGCGGGGTTCATAGGCTTACCGTGTCGAAGGACTTCAAAGTGAACGTGGGGACCGGTTGATCGACCGCTGCTACCCATACTGGCAATCACCTGGCCTTTGGCCACCACATCGCCTACTTCAACACTATGGGATTCATTGTGCGCATAGCGAGTAACAAAACCATCACCATGGCTAATTTCCAACACCTGACCATAACCCGATCGTTTAGCCGAATAGCTAACAACGCCACCGGCTACAGCAATAACATCTGATCCGGATTTACCGGCAAAATCGACACCTTCGTGCCATGATTGCTTGCCACTAAATGGGTCGGTACGCTTACCAAATGCGGAAGACATCCAACCTTTGGCGATAGGACGACCCGCAACAAAAGCCTGAATTCTGGTTTCTCTAGCCGTTAGCTGCTTATCAAGCAAGGCGAGTTGCTGCTCACGGTTATCAATTAACACTACCAAACTATCCAACATTTGCTGCAACGATAATTGCTGTTGAATTGGCTGAATCGACGCTTCGGCGCCATCGCTTGCGAAATCAGGACCGGCAAGCTCGGGACCACCCATTGCTGGCTGGCGGGTAAAATCAAATTCGCCATTATCCAGTCGGGCAATTTGTGCCACCTGCTGACCAAGCGCATCAAGTCGCATGACTCGCGCCTGCAACTCTGCCACCTTAATGGTAATTGCGGATAGTTCATCGCCTACTTGCGTATGCGCCTGCTCAACGGTTGCCGATTGACGTGATAACTCTAACTGCCAATCTGCCAATATCTGTCTACCGTCAGCCTGCTGACTGCTTGCCAGGAAAAACCAAAGACATAAACTACCTAGCACAAAAGGTAATAGAGTCATCGCAAAGATTAAACCGATATCACGCCCACGTGCCGTATCCAACGTAAAGGATTGACCTCCATTTCGAGGCAATAGTATTAATTTCATTCAGACTTTTCCAAAAACCACGGCGGCTATCAATTGCTATCAATTTAAATGGCTGCGACACCAGACTAGTGAATGCAGCAAATACGCTATAAAGGTCCAACATCTCGCAAGAATCGTAAAACCGTGCGTATTGATGATCAAACTCACGGCAGCATTTTACGTATTTTACAAAGTATGTCATTAATATTTTAGATGAGATTTCACAAATCTATGCTACCCGCCCGCTGATTATCTCGTGCAAGATGATAAGAGGGTCACATTTAGATGATATTGATGCCAGATATGCCCACTGAAAACGGCTTTTTATATAAGTAGCAAGCATAAGCCAGTCTAAATTTTACAAACTGATCACTTAAGCCCGCTCGGTATTGAAGATTACCAGCGCCTATTGCAGAAGAATGTATAGAGGTAGCTTTAGGACAGGGACTGCAGGGAATATCTTTGCAGAATTAACCGCATGCAATCGCTATAAATAAGGCTTAACTTGGAAGGCCCGGCTTAACCATCGAGGAGATTGGTTAAACCGCTTATGGTTTAGACAGACAAAGTATTTATCTAGACGGCTAATAAAGGTGATGCAAACGAGATTGGTGCAGTTTCGGCATCATCAAAAGTCACCACTTCCCAAGCATCAGGTTGTGAAATCAACTCTCTAAGCAGTCGATTGTTCAAAGCATGTCCGGATTTATGCGCTTTGAACTCACCGATCAAGCTATTACCTAATAGATATAAATCACCAATGGCATCCAATACCTTGTGACGAACAAACTCATCTTCGTAGCGCAATCCGTCTTCATTTAAAATACGGTAGTCATCAACAACAATGGCGTTATCAACACTACCACCTTGCGCCAAACCTTGTGAACGCAGGTATTCCATCTCATGCATAAAACCGAAGGTACGGGCACGACTGACTTCGCGAACAAAAGATGTCGAGCAGAAGTCAACTTCTGCTGAGGCTGGACGACCACGAAAAACCGGGTGATCAAAGTCGATAGTAAAACTGACTTTAAAGCCGTTACGCGGTAAAAACGTAGCGACTTTATCTTCGTCTTTAACGGTGACTTCACGCTTGATACGAATAAATTTCTTAGCGGCTTCTTGCTCTTCAATACCAGCAGACTGCAATAAAAATACAAATGGGCCCGCACTACCGTCCATGATTGGCACTTCAGATGCGTTCATCTCTACATAGGCATTATCAATACCCAGACCGGCCATCGCCGATAACAAATGTTCTACCGTCGAGATACGAACATCGCCTTTGGTAAGCGTAGTGGAAAGTGTGGTGTCGCCAACATTGTTGGCAAGGGCGGGAATTTCAACAACAGGATCGAGATCAATACGACGAAAAACAATACCAGTATCTATCGGTGCGGGACGGAGGGTTAAATAGACTTTTTTGCCTGTATGTAAACCCACGCCAGTGGCACGGATACTATTACGTAATGTTCTTTGTTTAATCATGGCTCACCTGATTCTTCGCTATTGTCTTTCACTGTCTGCACTTTGAATACCACGCGGTCAACTAATAATCAGCTTGCATATAAAACCTAATTCAAGCCAATCTAAACAACCGAGGTAAAACAAAGTTTCGAGGGCTAACTCGAGTGCCGCACAATATACCCACAATAAACCGTCGATTGGAGCACGATTTACCTGACTTATGACCGGCTAATGACAGCTTTTGTCCAAAAATAAACCCACATTAGGTTTCATAGTGGCATATCACCAAAATGGAACCGAAATAGTGCGCTTATCGATTTAGGGCGCGGATCCTAGCAGAGCACCTTACGCTTGACTAGCATCGCAACGGTAGTCACCGCTAACCTCCGCACCCAATCTTTACGATAATCTTGAGCCTAGCGTATAAACGCTAGTTTGCCTGACGACGTAAAAATGCCGGAATATCGAGCAATTCCATGTCTTTGCTAGCATCAGCCGACATAGTGTCCATCGCTGCATGCGCTTCAGCTTGAGTATTGACAAGCCCGTCTGCAGGTCGCGATACACGTGTTGGCTCAACGCTTTGCTGTTGACGACGCATAGTTGGCGGCAAATCATAGTCATTGTAGTTTGGCTTACTAACGGGGTTTTCACGGCCATTAACCAATCGAACTGGCACATCAACCTCAACTTCACCCAAACCAGTTGCAACAACCGTTACCTTCAACTCATCCGTCATATCCGGATCAATTACCGTACCCACAACAACTGTGGCGTTGTCAGATGCAAACTCCTCAACGGTATCGCCCACTTCGGCAAACTCTCCGAGAGAAAGGTCCATGCCAGCTGTAATATTTACCAAAATACCACGCGCGCCTTGCAAGTTTACGTCTTCAAGTAATGGACTACGGATTGCCGCTTCAGCCGCTTCACGTGCTCTGGAGTCACCACGTGAAACGCCAGTACCCATCATCGCCATACCCATTTCGGACATCACTGTGCGCACATCGGCGAAATCGACATTGATCATACCCGGACGAATGATCAAATCGGCTATTCCTTGTACAGCCCCTAACAATACATCATTTGCCGATCTGAAAGCATCAAGCAAGCTAGTGTTTTTACCCATAACTGCCAACAGTTTCTCATTTGGAATGGTAATTAATGAATCAACGTGTTGCTGTAATTCAAGAATGCCTTCATCCGCATGCAGCTTGCGTTTTTTACCTTCAAATTTAAATGGACGAGTAACAACAGCAACGGTAAGTATGCCCATCTCTTTTGCCACTTCAGCAATAATCGGCGCACCACCAGTTCCGGTTCCGCCACCCATGCCAGCGGTAATAAATACCATATCGGCACCACCTAATACTTCGGCGATTCGCTCGCGATCTTCAAGCGCTGCTTGACGACCTACGTCTGGATTCGCGCCAGCACCTAGCCCCTTAGTAATTGCGCCACCCAATTGCAAAACAGTATTTGCAGCCATATCAGAAAGCGCTTGCGCATCAGTATTAGCACAAATAAATTCTACGCCATCAATATTATTGGCGATCATATGCTTGACAGCATTACCGCCGCCGCCGCCAACACCAACAACTTTTATTACTGCGTTTTGTGGAACGTTATCAACTAATTCAAACATGGTAATTTCCCCCTCAGGAAAGTGATAATACAAAAGTTAAAAACTAAAAACAAAAAAAATCTACTAACTAAAATTTCTTAAAACCAAACTGACAATTTAGAAAATATCAAAATAATTAAAGCCAATTAAAAATTACGCTGAAACCAACCTTTAATACGATTAAACACACCGGCCTCTTCATGTGCCGCCGCAGTATTTTGCAATTCACTTTGCTGTTTAAAACCGTAATGCAATAAGCCAACACCGGTTGCAAAAATAGGATTATCAGTAACATCCTGTAAACCAAAAGCACCTTGTGGCGAACCCAAGCGAACCGGCACATGAAATATCTCTTCGGCCAATTCGACAACGCCGTGCATCTTTGAGGTGCCACCGGTAAGCACGATACCTGCGGCGATTAAGTCTTCAAATCCGCTACGTCTAAGCTCGGCCTGAACCAAGGTAAATAACTCGTCGTAGCGTGGCTCAACCACTTCGGCTAAAGCTTGTCGTGATAAATCTCTTGGCGGTCTATCACCAACGCTAGGCACTTTGATCGTTTCATCGAGACCGGCCAACTGCGTTAATGCACAGGCGTATTTAATTTTGATATCTTCGGCATATTGAGTCGGCGTACGCAGTGCCATGGCAATGTCGTTAGTGACCTGATCACCGGCGATGGGAATATTCGCAGTATGTCGAATAGCACCTTCGGTAAACACGGCGATATCAGTAGTACCACCACCGATATCAACAATACAAACACCTAGCTCGCGCTCATCATCAGTCAATACTGCATAACTGGAAGCAAGCTGTTCAAGAATCACGTCCTCAACACTTAAACCGCAGCGGTTAATACACTTTTCAATATTCTGTGCAGCATTTACTGCGCAAGTGACCAGATGCACTTTGGCCTCCAAGCGAACGCCCGACATTCCCAACGGCTCTTTTACACCTTCTTGTGTATCGATCACGTACTCTTGCGGCAACACATGCAAGATTTTCTGATCGGCAGGTATCGCAACTGCACGTGCCGCATCGATAACTCGCTCCACGTCAGCGGCCATCACTTCTCTTTCTCTTATCGCAACAATACCGTGTGAGTTAAGGCTGCGGATATGATTGCCTGCAATGCCCGCGTAGACAGAATGAATTTGACAGCCAGCCATAAGCTCCGCTTCTTCAACCGCTCGTTGAATCGACTGCACAGTAGATTCAATATTCACAACCACACCTTTTTTCAAACCGCGCGAAGGATGGGATCCAATTCCCACAATTTCTATATCGCCGTCATCACTAAGCTCGCCAACAATTGCGACCACTTTGGAGGTGCCAATATCCAGACCTACTATCATTTTTCCCGCAGAAGGATTAGACATTCTTTTTGCTCCGGTTTTTCAGTCTCATAACTTTTCTCTATCTTTTTTCTTTAGCTCTGCTATCAACGATTCAATACAATAACTACTAATCAAAATCTATCTGCGCCAACTCGAGCGCATCATCTAATGGACTATCAATTTCTCGCCATTTTATAGACACACCATTGGAATAACGTAAATCTACAATTTCTATCCGACGCTTTTTATCGGCCAGAGGCCCATCCAATAAGGCCAGAAACCTTTCAAAGCGATGATTTACCTGATCGGCGCCCAACTCCATTTGCATGCCATTGCTCAGTAACAAAGTAAAATCACCACCACGTATTCGGGTTAATTCAATCACCGACAAATCAAACTTTGCTAAGGGTTTTTGAAAAGTGTTAAACCAACGGACACTTTTTTTAATAACCTCAAGCTCGCTACCCGCATGATCCTCTACCTTAAATAAGGGCAAATAGGTAAACGGTATAATATTGACGGGTTCAAAAATATCGCCGGTAGCTGAAAGCAGATATTTTTCATTCCAACGCGCCACCGCAACATACTCATCAATTCCAACCAATAACTGATCGGGCCATTGGCGACGAATAACCGCTTTTCTTACCCATGGATGCGATTCGAAGCTCGCTTTTAATTGCTGCAAATTTAATTGCCAAAAACCTGCATCTAACTGGTCTTGAATCAAGGCTTGCAATTGGGACTCACTGGCACCGACATCCGATTCAGCGCTATCTATGTTTGCGGTATAACCGGTGATAATAACCTCGCCAACCTTTACCGCACGCACTTCACGCGCGCTTACATATACCGCAAACGCCAAGGCCGCAAAAAACATCAGCAATAAACTGCGGCCAAAAAGCTGCTGCCAATTAATCGACAGTGCCGCTTTAGGCTGAGAGCGCGTCGCACCCGAGCGGTTTTTAAACCCACGCCCGCTTGCTCCACTCGCTATTTGAAAATCGCCGCAATTCATAACTATGCTTTTGCCGACTCCTTAATAGATAACTGAATAATCTTTGCAATCAAGGCATTAAAATCCATACCCACAGCTGCTGCTGCCATGGGAACCAAACTATGGCTGGTTAAGCCCGGTACGGTATTCGCTTCTAGCAGATAAAATTGCTGGGTATTTTTATCACGCATAAAATCTACCCTGCCCCAATGCTGACAACCCAAAGAGTAAAATGCTTGTTGAGCAATTTCTTGTAGCTCTAACTCTTCTTGCTTGCTTAAGCCGCTGGGAATAAAAAACTGCGTATCGTCAACTTCGTATTTCGCTGCGTAATCATAGAACTTTCGATCAGTGGCAATACGAATCGACGGTAGTTCAAGCCCATCCAAAATCGTCACGGTATATTCGGGGCCATCGACAAATTGCTCGGCAAAAATTGTTACGCCATACTCTGCAGCTTTGTTGTAAGCAGCTTCCAAGCCTGCAGCATCCGTTGCCAAAGACATACCAATACTGGAGCCTTCGTCGATTGGCTTAACAAAGGCAGCGCCATTCAATTCAGCTAGCACGGCTTCAAAGTCGCTATTACTGTCAAGCAACTGATATGCCGGTGTTGGCAGTGATAATCCGCGCCATACATTTTTTGATCGCACTTTATCCATAGCTAAAGCTGAACCCAATACATCGCTGCCGCTATAAGGAATAGCTAGCTTTTCTAATAAGCCCTGCATTGTTCCGTCTTCACCGCCTTTGCCATGTAGCGCGATAAAAGCAAAATCAGGTTTAACCGCTTGTAGTGCAGCGACAACATCAACCGCAGTATCGATCTCAACAACATCAACACCCATCTTTTTTAAACTACTCAGTACTGCGTTGCCACTTTCTAAAGAAACATCGCGCTCCGAGGCATTACCACCCATCAACACAGCAACCTTACCGGCAAAGCCTTCGAGAGCAGCAGACGTCTGCTGAATATTGTTCGAAGAATTTTTATCCATCAACTCCATTCTCTAAACCACCGCCTGTACAAAATCATGAGCGGCAATCGTTAATGACAATTTGCCCACATCACCCGCGCCTTGAGTAATCAATATATCGTCTGGCAATAACTGAGTTCCCAATAACTCCAATAACTCTTCGCGGTCTTCAATATAAACCGGTTCGATTTTTCCACGCTGTCTTACACTGCGCGACAAGCTACGGCTATCTGCGCCGCTTATCGCGTCTTCGCCTGCAGCGTAAACATCAAGTAGTAACAACACATCAACCGTTGATAAAACGCGTACAAAATCTTCGTAAAGATCATGGGTTCTAGAATAACGATGCGGTTGGTAAATCATAACCAAGCGCTTGTCTGGCCAACTTTCTCTAGCCGCCGCTATCGTTGCCGAAACTTCGGTAGGATGATGGCCATAGTCATCAACTAAGGTCACCGAACCGTTTTCAATAGCGATATTACCGGTGACCTCAAAACGTCGCCCCACACCCTTAAAATTATCTAGCGCTTTCAAAATAACGCTTTGCTCAATACCTTCATCAAAAGCCACTGCAAATGCCGCGGTTGCATTTAATGCATTGTGTACACCGGGCGTATTAAGGGTGACATGCACAGGGCCCGCGGCCTCTTTGTAGTGTAATAAAAAATGTGCTTTTAAACCCACGCAGCGATACTCACTAATTCGATAGTCAGCAACTTCGCTAAAACCATAGGTAATTAACGGCCGATGGAAATCACCTAATAAAGACTGAACATTTTCATCATCAATACAAACAACAGCCAATCCATAAAAAGGCAAATTGTGAATAAACTCCACAAAGGTCGCTTTAAGCTTGTCAAAGTCACCATCGTACGAAGCCATATGATCGGCGTCGATATTAGTGATAAGCGATACCATCGGTTGCAGATGCAAAAAGGAGGTATCACTTTCATCCGCCTCGGCAATAAGATAACGACCATTGCCTAACTGCGCATTTGCATTGGCGCTATTTAATAAACCACCAATAACAAAGGTTGGCCCTAAACCCGCTTCACCAAAAATCGATGCAAGCAAACTGGTAGTCGTTGTTTTTCCGTGCGTGCCTGCGACCGCTATACCGTGTCTATAACGCATTAACTCGGCAAGCATTTCAGCGCGTGGCACGATTGGCAAATGCGCTTCTTTAGCGGCGTTTAATTCCACATTTAGTGGATCGATAGCTGTAGAAACTACCACCACACTGGCAGACTGAATATTTTCAACCGCGTGACCAATAAATATCTCTACGCCTAACTCTTGCAAACGACGTGTTGAATGCGAAGCCTGAATATCCGAACCACTGATTCTATAGCCCTGGTTTAATAACACTTCAGCTATGCCGCACATACCAGCGCCACCGATCCCAACAAAATGAATTTGTTCGATACGACGCATTTCAGGCACAAAAAACGTACTACTAGACATAGGCATACTCCCTGCAAACATCAACAATAGTGCGGGTTGCGGCTGGCGTAGCAAAACTTCTTGCGTTAATAGCCTTCGTCAATAACTGCGCCCTATCGCCTAATAGCGTTTGCAAAACTTCGCGGGCTTTATCAATATCAAACTCGGCTTGGTCAACCTTAGTAGCCGCGCCTGCTTGTACTAAGTAATCGGCATTGACCGATTGATGATCATCGATTGCATAGGGATACGGAATAAGCACAGCCGCTACACCCACCGCTGCTAATTCGCTAACAGTTAAAGCCCCGGCACGCGCGACAACTAAATCTGCGTTTGCGTAAGCAGTTGCCATATCCTCAATAAAGCTGATCACTTGCGCATCGACACCTGCATCAAGGTAATTCTTTTGTACTTGCTCAATATCACTCCTACCGGTTTGATGAGTAATTTCTATTGCCATTGACTGCTGTGCAAGCGCAAATGGCATAACCTGATTTAATGCTCGCGCGCCTAAACTACCACCTAAAATTAAAACTCTTAACGGCGAATCATCTTGCTTGATTCGATCCTGTGGCTCAGCAATTTGATAAAGTCCTTCACGCAAAGGATTTCCAGAAAATTCAACTTTGCTATCAGCCTTAGCCAATGCACTAAACACATCAGGGAAACCGGTAAATATTTTTTCCGCCAATGGCGCTAGCAATTTATTGGTAGTACCGGCAACTGCGTTTTGCTCTTGTAGCAATAATGGTGTGCCAGTAATAAATGCGGCAAAACCCGCTGCTGCCGATGCAAAACCACCCATACCTAATACACATACCGGTTTGGTTTTAATAATTAATATCGCCACTTTAACAATTGCCCAGAGTAAAAGTAGCGGCGCTGTTATCCACGAAATAATATTTTTGCCGCGAATACCAGCGACTTTAATATAGTGAATAACAAAATCATTTTCCGGAACCACTCTTGACTCAATACCTTTGCGGGTTCCTAACCAAATAATATCCAAATCGTGCTGCCGCAAACCTTGCGCAACTGCCAAGGCCGGAAATACATGACCACCCGTGCCACCTGCCGCAATCATTACTGTTTTACGCGCTACGCTATCAGGCATGAGCCACCCCTGACGCAGATCTTCGCGCTATTGCTGGCTTTCGCCTGGGGCTCATATCATCAAGCAAATCACGGGTGCCTTTAGCACCGTATTTTTTCACTTTGATATCGGCGCGAGCCAAAAATAATTCATAATTAATTCGCAGTATTAAAGCAATCAGTACACAGCTGATTAATAAACTGCTTCCGCCATAACTTAAAAATGGCAGCGTTAAACCTTTAGTCGGTAATAACCCAATATTGACGCCAACATTAATAATAAGCTGAGCAGAAAAGACCAATGAAACGCCATAAGCCACATAAGCGCCAAAGGCTTTACCCATAGCCTCGGCTTTTCGAGCCACTACCAAGATACGGATAATCAATACCGCATAAATTAGTAAAGCAATAAGACAGCCAATAAAACCAAGCTCTTCAGCCATAATGGCAAAAATAAAATCGGTGTGCGCTTCAGGCAAATAAAACAATTTTTGAATACTGTTACCCAATCCAATACCAAACCATTCACCACGACCAAAGGCAATCAATGATTGGGTTAACTGATAACCGTCACCAAACTGATCCGCCCAAGGATCAAGATAAGCCGATAAACGTTCCATTCGGTATTCTGATGAAGTAACCATGGCAACAATCGCTGCGCCGCTTGCAGCCATTAATAATAGAAACTGCCATAAGCGTACACCGCCTAGAAATAGCATGCCTAAAGCCGCCCCTAATAAAACAACCACCGCGCCAAAATCCGGCTCGAGCAACAGCAAGACAACCAAACCCAACATAATAATCATTGGATTAATAAAGCCGCTCCAGTGGCTTCTAACCAAATCATGCTGCCGCACCAGATAATTACCCAGATAAACAATCACACCTAACTTCGCCACTTCTGAACCTTGCAAAGTAAATGGACCTAAAGCCAACCACCGCGTTGCGTTATTGGCCGTGCGGCCTAGACCGGGCGTAACGATGGCAATCAAAATAATAAAACTAATTAATAATAAATAAGGGCCGCTTCTTTCCCATAGTGATACCGGAATCTTAAACGCAACTAAAGCCGCGCTCAGTGCAATCAGTAGGTAAGCACCATGACGCCGGGTATGGAATAACGGATCGCTATAACGCTCGCTGGAATAATCCAACGATGCGGAACAAATCATGACTAAGCCTAAGGCTAACAATGCTAAACTTGCGCCCAACAATACAAAGTCGATACCGGCACTGCTATCAGCTAATGCGGGCCTTAACGCTGGCGCTTGCTTGGCAGATATGGCACGCATTATTGCTGATCTCCCTGCGCGGAAGTATGTTTTAACTGACTAACCGCCGCTTTAAAAACATCACCACGATGTTCAAAACCTTTAAACATATCAAAGCTTGCACAAGCGGGAGAAAGCAACACTAGATCACCAGGCTGTGCATTTTCACTGGCAATCTCTACTGCCTGCTCAAGACTACTTGCTTGTAAAACCTCTATTGATTTAACGCTACGATTAGCTTCTATTAAGGCCCTTATTTCAGCAGCACCCTCACCTATTAAAATGGCTTTGCAATCAACAACATTTAACTCTTTAAGCAATGCAGAAAAATCTGCCCCCTTTGTCTCGCCGCCTGCAATCAGAATTAGCTGACCCTTAAGCGAACTAGCGAAACCACGTATTGCCGCAACGGTTGCTCCGACATTCGTCGCCTTAGAATCATTGATATAAGTGACGCCATTGATTTGCGCAACTAATTCGCAACGATGTTCCAAACCTTTAAAGCTTTTAATCGCTTCAAGCATTGCTGTCATATCAAAATCAGCAGCAGCGCCAATGGCCAAGGCTGCAAGCACATTTAACAGATTATGATCACCCGACAATGGCAACTCTGATACTGGCAGCAAAGTATCAAAGCCTTTGCAAATAGTTTTTTGGCCATCGATTTCGCGGATACCGTATTGCAATAAATCCGGCGCATCCAAACCAAAACTGCTAACCGTAACGCCAGCTGATAATAACGGCTTGGTTAAAGCATCATGGCGGTTAAAGACAATATGCTCAGCACCACGATAAACTCTTTGTTTCGCTTGGTGATAAGCCATCATCGTATGGTGTCGATCCATATGGTCAGCACTTATATTGAGTAAACATGCAACTTGGGGCCGCAACTCAGAACAACGCTCCAATTGAAAGCTGGATAATTCCAAGACATAACAATCACGCTGTGGCGATAATAAATTCAATGCAGGCTCACCCAAGTTGCCGCCAATGCCAGCATTCAAACCCGCTTGCCGTGCCATCTCGCCAACTAATGTTGTTACCGTGCTTTTTGCATTAGAGCCACTAATAGCAATAACCGGTGCAGCTACTTCACCAGCAAATAAATCGATATCACCACTGATAAATGTGCTGTCGCTATCTAGTCCATTAAAGATAAGATCATCCAAAGCAATACCGGGACTAATATAAAGCTCGCTTGCGCTGTTAATTAAATCGCTATGCTGTTCACCTAAACAAATCTCAACATCCGGAAACTCGCGGGCAATATCTTGAATACCAGGCGGCTGACTACGGGTATCCAATACACTAAAGGGTAAACCCAGACGCAAAAAGTGACGCATGCAGGATTTGCCGGTTGCACCCAGCCCTACAATTAAACGTCTTTTATCACTCTGAATTAAATTCATTGCCCCATACTTACTTTCAAACTTGCTATTAAAAATACTATTGGTAATTAAATCTGTAAAATCAAAATTGCTAACATTTGCATTTTGAGTCGTCATCGCTGCGGCCTGTTAACGTAGCTTTAACGTAGCTAGGCCAAACAAAACCAGCATGACTGTGATAATCCAAAAACGTACTATTACTCTGGGCTCTGGCCAACCCTTTAATTCAAAGTGATGATGCAGCGGAGCCATCATAAAAATACGCTTACCGGTTAATTTAAATGAACCGACTTGTAAAATAACTGACATCGTTTCGGCAACAAAAATACCGGCCATAATAAAAAATACAATTTCATGCCGCGTAATTAATGCAATAACACCTAAAGCTGCACCTAGTGACAGCGCACCGACATCACCCATAAATACCTGCGCGGGATAGGTGTTGAACCAAAGAAACCCTAAACCAGCACCGCCTAGCGCACCGCAGTAAATAACCAATTCGCCTGCACCGGGTATATAAGGAATATGCAAATAACGCGCAAATTCCGCATGCCCTACTAAATAGGCAATAGCGCCTAATGCCGAACCCACTAATACTGTCGGTAAAATCGCTAAACCGTCCAAACCATCTGTTAGATTGACCGCATTACTGGAACCGACAATAACCAGATAGCCAAGAATCAAATACCACCAACCTAAATCGATTGCGACGTCTTTAAAAAACGGCACAATCAGTTGCGTCTCAGCCGGGATAGTTGCCGTCACATAGAGCAAAGTCACAACAATTGCCGCAGCTATCGATTGCCAAAAATATTTCCAACGCGCAGCCAAACCTTTTGAGTTTTTCTCAATCACTTAGCGGTAGTCATCTACCCAACCAACTGCACCAAACATCACAGTGACTGCCAAAACCGCTTGCACATAACGATTACTTAGATCAGACCAAAGCAAAGCACTCACACAAATACTTAG
>CAJQQO010000359.1 GCA_905480475.1 uncultured Pseudomonadales bacterium
TATTATTTTGATATTAGCGGTTAAACGATAGGATTAAGTAATTAACGTGTGCTCTATAGATTAAGATCAGTTTGAAAACCGTCGGTCCACCACCGACGGTTTTAATCTTAATATTTTAAAAAGATCAACAACTGCTGATAATAAGTGGATCGACTCCCTGCAACCTCTTGACTGCAAATCCCAAATACAAAAACGCCCCAACAAATGTTGAGGCGTTTTTATTAAAAAGCCATCACCGCTACCAGCCGGTAATTTCCTTCAACCCTGCTCCAATATCAGCAAGACTCCGAACCGTCTTAACACCAGCAGCTTCCAGCGCAGCAAACTTCTCATCCGCTGTACCTTTACCACCAGAAATGATTGCGCCCGCATGCCCCATACGCTTGCCCGCAGGTGCAGTAACACCGGCAATATAAGACACAACAGGTTTGCTAACATTCGACTTAATAAACTCAGCCGCTTCTTCTTCAGCTGTACCACCGATTTCACCGATCATTACAATCGCTTCGGTAGCAGGATCTTTTTCAAACAAACCTAAAATATCAATAAAGTTAGAACCCGGAATCGGATCACCACCAATACCAACACAAGTGGTTTGACCAAAGCCAGTGTCAGTGGTTTGCTTAACGGCTTCATACGTTAATGTACCCGAACGCGAAACAATACCAACTTTACCCGGCAAGTGAATCGAGCCAGGCATAATGCCAATCTTACATTCACCCGGAGTGATAACACCCGGACAGTTAGGGCCAATTAAACGCACACCTAAGTTGTCACAAACCACTTTGGCATCGAGCATATCTAAAGTCGGAATACCTTCAGTGATACACACAATCAACTTAACGCCGCTGTTAGCCGCTTCTAAAATAGAGTCTTTACAAAATGGCGCTGGCACATAAATTACCGAAGCATCGGCACCGGTTTGATCAACCGCATCAGCTACCGTATTAAATACCGGCAAACCCAAATGCTCTTGGCCACCTTTACCCGGTGTTACACCGCCAACCATTTTAGTACCGTACTCAATAGCTTGCTCTGAGTGAAAAGTACCTTGTCCGCCAGTAAAACCCTGACAAATAACTTTTGTGTTCTTATCAATTAAAATACTCATTGAGCACCCCCTGCTGCTGCTGCTACCACTAGCTCAGCCGCTTCTTTTAAGCTGGTTGCCGCAATAATATTTAAACCACTTTCGGCTAATAATTTAGAACCGTTCTCGGCGTTGTTGCCTTCTAAACGCACAACTACAGGTACGTTTACGCCAACTTCTTCAACCGCACCAATAATACCTTCGGCAATCAAATCACATCGCACGATGCCACCAAAAATATTAACCAATACCGCTTTAACTTTATCGTCCGATAAAATAATTTTAAACGCTTCGGATACACGCTCTTTTGTTGCACCGCCACCTACATCTAAAAAGTTAGCCGGTGAACCACCGTGCAAATTAACGATATCCATGGTACCCATTGCTAAACCAGCGCCGTTAACCATACAACCAATACTGCCATCCAAGGCAACATAGTTTAAGTCCCATTGCGCCGCATGCGATTCACGCTCATCTTCTTGCGAAGGATCGTGCATCTCACGCAACTTGGGATGGCGATACATGGCGTTACCATCGATCGCAAGTTTTGCATCCAAACAATGTAAGTTACCTTCGGTGGTAATCACTAATGGATTCACTTCCAATAAGGCTAAATCACACTCTTCAAACAATTTGGCTAAACCTAAAAAGATTTTAGTGAATTGCTTAATTTGCGTTGCGTTCAAACCTAACTTAAACGCTAAGTCGCGCGCTTGATAAGGCTGAGCACCAACCAAAGGGTCAATAACTGCTTTAAGAATTTTTTCAGGCGTCTCGTGTGCAACTTTTTCAATCTCTACACCACCTTCTGTCGATGCCATAAAAATTACACGACGACTTGAGCGATCTACCACAGCACCAAGATAAAGTTCTTGGTCGATATCGGTACAAGCTTCTACCAAAATTTTACTAACCGGTTGGCCGTTAGCATCCGTTTGATAGGTCACCAAGTTTTTACCCAACCACTTTTGGGCAAACTCTTTAATGTCTTCTTTATTTTTTAAAAGCTTTACACCGCCAGCTTTGCCTCGACCACCCGCGTGAACCTGGGCTTTTACTACCCATTCGGTACCGCCGATTTTATCTGCCGCCTCTGCTGCCTCTTTTGGTGTATCAACTGCATAACCTTTGGATACAGGCAATCCGTATTCGGCAAACAGTTGCTTACCTTGATATTCATGCAAATTCATGGATTAACTTCCGTTGGTGAAAAGAATATAAATCGATAGTTAACGCTCTATACCGTCAAAGTGCGCATAACAGGCTTAAATACAGCCAGCCGGACTTAAACAGCCTAAAAACGGAGCGCGAATTCTCGCAAATTATGGGGGGGTTAGGCAAGGTCGATTCCTGTCATATCGCCACCTTATGGCGATATAAGGCCACTTATATGGCTAGCCTTCTACGACCTTGCTCGGACTGAACACAATTAGCCTATAAACACAGAAAAAGTGGATTTAAAGGCTAATTTTATTGGCTACTTCTTCTTTTTGCGGGCCGGACGATTGGGGATATGGATCGCATGGCCAGCGACAGCTAGCGCTGCCTCGTGAACGGCTTCAGATAAAGTTGGATGACTAAACACCGTTAGCGCCAAATCTTCGGAACTTGCACCAAACTCAATCGCGATAACCACTTGCTGCACCAAATCAGCGGCGCTGGGACCAATAATATGGCAGCCAAGCACTCGATCAGTGGTGGCATCAGCAATGATTTTGACCATACCCGTGGTTTCGTTGGCAGCCAGGGCGCGACCACTGGCAGCAAACGGGAAGATACCCACATTGTAATCCTGACCGCTAGCTTTGAGCTCTTGCTCATTTTTACCGACCCAAGCGATTTCAGGGGATGTATAAATCACGCCGGGAATATTGTCGTAATTGATTTGAGTCTTTTTACCGGCAATTCGCTCGGCAACCATCACGCCTTCTTCGGAACCTTTATGCGCAAGCATTGGACCACGAACAATATCACCTACCGCGTAAATATCGCGCGCATCGGTTTGGCATTGCTCATTCACAAAGACAAAACCGCGCTCATCCAAATTCACACCACAATCAGCTGCTAATAGATTTTCACTTAACGGTCTGCGACCGACGCAAACAATAAGTTTATCGAAGCTTTCCTTTTTTGTACCCTCGGCATCGCTATATTCAACATTGACTGTTCGCGCTTTACCTTTGCCAACAACCTCTGTAGCCGTCACGCGAGTACCTAAACGGATATCCAAACCCTGTTTTTTAAGCACTTTTTTGGTTTCTTTTGCGATAGCCATATCAGCTGCAGGCAAAAAATCATCCAGCGCTTCTAGCACAGTAACCTCTGCACCTAAACGCGCCCACACGCTGCCTAACTCCAGGCCGATAACGCCTGCACCAATAACCCCTAAACGCTTAGGGACTTCGCTAAATTCCAGTGCACCGGTTGAATCAACTACCACATCATCAATCAGCGGCGCCGGCGGAATTTCTACCGGTACAGAACCGGCAGCAATAATAATATTTTCGGCTTGATAAATAACTTGTTCGCCCGCTGCATTAGTCACTTCAACTTGTTTATTGGCTAACACCTTGCCGGTACCAATGATGGAATCAACACCATTAGCTTTAAACAAACCACCGATACCGCCAGTTAACTGGGTGACTATTTTATCTTTGCGCGCCAACATTTTTGCCACATCCATTTCAATAGACCCCACGCTAATACCGTGAATATCAAAATCATGTTTGGCTTCAACATATTTGTGACTGGAATCAAGCAGTGCTTTTGATGGAATACAACCAACGTTTAAACAGGTACCACCTAATTTAATTGCACCTTTATCGTCTACCCATTTTTCTACGCAGGCGGTTTTCATACCTAATTGAGCACAGCGAATGGCCGCAACATAACCTGCAGGGCCAGAACCAATAACGATTACTTGATAATTTTCAGACATAGATTTTTCCAATCAACTTACTGTTCAGATTTCAGTTCAATTTGATGTTAATTTCATAGACAAAAGAATGTGTAACGATTTAGCCTGTTCAACAACTTAGCTGCTTAAATACAAATATATTCAGAGACGCTTACTTGTATTTCGAGACTTGGCTAAAAACTGTTTGGCAATGGTAAAAGACCTTTTACCCTGCCGGGATACTTTGCTTACCGTAACGGAATGCTTTACTTAGCCACCGGGAGGCTTTGCTGATCCTGCCGAAACGTCATGGATTTTGAGCGCTAAAGATATCAGTTAAGCGCAGATAAGCAAAGGGCGCTCAAGGCATTTCAGCCGGAAAAGCGCCCATTTTAGCCATCGACACGAGTAACTTATGCTAGCAGCTTAGCGACTAGCATTTACAGCTCGAGCAATATACGCGCAGGATCTTCAATCATATTTTTGATTGATACCAAAAATTGCACGGCTTCTTTGCCATCAATCAATCGATGGTCATAGGATAACGCTAAATTCATCATTGGCAAAATTTTCACCTCGCCATTCACTGCCATTGGTCGATCCTGAATCGCATGCATTCCCAATATGCCGGTTTGCGGCGGGTTTAGGATAGGCGTTGATTGCAGCGAACCGAATACGCCACCATTGGTAATCGTAAAAGTGCCGCCGGTCATTTCGTCTAGGCTCAGCTTTCCATCACCCGCTTTAGTACCCAGCTCACGAATCTTGCTTTCAATACTGGCGAGGCTCATAGCATCGGCATCACGTAGAACAGGTACTACCAAACCACGATCACTGGATACAGCGACACCCACATCGTAATAACCATGATAAACAATATCGTCGCCATCGATTGAAGCATTAACCGCCGGAAAACGTTTTAAAGCTTCAGTTGCCGCACGGACAAAAAACGACATAAAACCCAGTCGCGTACCGTTGTGGGTTTTTTCAAATTGCTCTTTGTATTTCTTACGCAACTCCATTACCGGCTGCATATTCGCTTCGTTAAACGTAGTAAGCATGGCCGTAGTTTGGGTGGCATTTAATAAACGCTCTGCAACTCTGGCACGCAAACGCGTCATAGGCACACGACGCTCGGGGCGCTCACCTTCTTCAAATGTTTCAGTAGCAACTACGCTTGGCGTTGCATTACTCACCGCGGGACTAGCCGGTGCCGCAGGCGTAGCGCTAGCAGTTTCTGCCGCACCACTGCCAGCAATAGCTGTTTGCACATCTTCTTTAGTCACTCGACCGCCTTTACCGGTACCAGTAACATCAGCTTCACTAATATTGTTTTCTGCCATCATTTTTTTCGCGGCAGGACTAATAATTAATTCTGCACCGCCTTGCTCGGCAGCAGCTTCATCCAGTGCAACCGCAGGTGCTGGAGCCTCGGCAACTTCACCCGGCTCAAAGCGCGCAATTAACTCATTGCTAAGAACAATCTCGCCTTCGGCTTTAATAATTTCGCTTAAAGCTCCTTCGGCAGGCGCATTAATTTCAATGACCACTTTATCGGTTTCGATATCAGCAATCAGCTCATCCCGTTCGCACGCTTCACCCGGCTGTTTGTGCCAAGTTGCAACCGTTCCATCGGCAACCGACTCGGGAAATGACGGAGCTTTGATTTCGATACTCATAATTACACGCTCATTACTTATCAATATAAATTTATTTAAAACTGTTTTAAATCGACTTGGCCTCAAAAAATTAACCGCTGTCGAACGACTTTATTCTAACGGTAAGCCTAAGGCTTCGGCGATTAAGTGCTGTTGCTGCTGTATATGTAAGGCCATATAACCTGCAGCAGGCGATGCCGATGAACGTCTACCGGCAAAACTTAATGGCAAATCTTTGTGGACCAAATCGATTACCCGACGAATACGATGCTGACTATTATACCAAGCGCCCTGATTTTTCGGCTCTTCCTGACACCAAACAACACTTTCCAAGTTAGCGTAATCGGCAATCGCACCAAACATTTCCGCATCGGGAAATGGATACAATTGCTCAACACGAATAATAGCCACATGATTAAGCTCATGTTCACGCCTCGCTGCTAGCAAGTCGTAATACACTTTACCCGAACAACAAACCAAACGGCTAATTCCCTTTGCCTCAAGCTCATCGGTTTCAGGAATCACGTTATAAAACTGCCCGTCAGAAAAATCTTCCAAGCTGGACGCCGCTTGTTTATGACGCAATAAACTCTTAGGCGACATAATAATAAGTGGCCGACGTAAGGGACGAATCGCTTGACGACGTAATAGATGAAAAATTTGCGCCGCTGTTGTCGGCACACACACTTGCACATTATGCTCGGCACAAAGTTGCAAGTATCGCTCTAGGCGTGCGGAGGAATGTTCTGGCCCCTGCCCTTCATAACCGTGTGGCAGCAACATAGTCAAACCACACAAGCGCCCCCACTTATGTTCACCACTGGCAATAAACTGATCGATAACCACTTGCGCACCATTGGCAAAGTCACCAAATTGCGCTTCCCAAATAACCAGACCGGTTGGACTGGTAGTCGCGTAACCGTACTCAAAACCTAACACCGCCATTTCCGATAAAAACGAATCGTAGATCTCGAAGTTTGCGGATTCTTGCGCGACATTTTGCAAAGGGATACAGGTTTCAGCGGTTTGTTGATTATGCAGTACCGCATGTCGATGCGAGAAAGTACCGCGACCAACATCCTGACCAGTAAGTCGTACTGAATAACCTTGCTCTAACAAAGTCGCATAGGCCATGGTTTCACCAAAGCCCCAATTACCCGGCATTGCACCCGCAGCCATTTTGATACGGTCTTCAATAATTTTGATAACCTGACGCTGCAATGCAAAACCTTCAGGCACTTGGTTAACCGTTTGTGCTAGCTGTTGCAGCTGCTCAATCGGGTAACGGGTGTCGCCACGCACTTCCCAATCGTGAGCAAGAAATGGCGTCCAATCGACAAATAATTCTTCATTGGGCTGCTTTACCAAACTTTTAAGTACATGATCACCGTGCTCTAGCGCTTCGCGGTAATCTTCTTCCATTTGTTTAACTTGTTCGGCATTAATAAAATTTTCTTCAACCAATTTACGTGCATAAATTTCGCGCGTAGTCGCATGGTTCTTAATTTCTTTATACATCAGCGGTTGCGTACCCGATGGCTCATCAGCTTCGTTATGACCTCGACGGCGATAACAAATTAAATCAATAACCACATCACGCTTAAACTGCTGACGAAAATCCAAGGCCATTTGGGTAACAAATAAAACCGCTTCCGGATCATCACCATTAACATGAAAGATTGGTGCTTGAACCATTTTCGCGCAATCGGTGCAGTATTCTGTTGACCGCGCGTCTTCAATATTAGAGGTGGTAAACCCGACCTGATTATTGATAACGATATGTACCGTGCCGCCGGTTTTATAGGCGCGGGTCTGGGACATTTGGAAGGTTTCCATCACTACACCCTGACCGGCAAATGCCGCGTCACCATGCATAATAATAGGAATAACCTGATCACGCTCAGTATTGTTACGTCGATCTTGGCGCGCGCGTACCGAGCCTTCAACCACTGGCGAAACCACTTCAAGATGCGAAGGGTTAAATGCCAAGGCCAAATGCAGCTCACCACCGGCGGTCATAACATTCGATGAAAAACCCTGATGGTACTTAACATCACCCGAGGTGTTAAACGTGGCTTTACCTTCAAACTCATCAAATAATTCTGACGGTTGCTTTCCAAAGGTATTGATTAAAACATTTAAGCGGCCGCGGTGAGCCATGCCAATCACCACTTCTTTGGCTTCGTAGGATCCTGCGCGCTGAATTAATTCATCCAACATGGGAATCAAGCTTTCGCCGCCTTCAAGCCCAAAACGTTTGGTGCCGGGATAACGCGATCCCAAATATTTTTCCAAACCCTCGGCTGCGGTTAAACGCTCAAGTAGATGACGCTTAGTATCAACGCTGTAATCGGGTGACGAACGCACCGAATCCATACGCTTTTGAATCCATTGTCGCTGTTCGGTATCGACAATATGCATAAACTCCGCACCAATCGATCCGCAATAGGTTTGCTCAAGCGCGGTAATAATCTCGCCTAGCGTCGCTTGCTCTGCGCCCATATAAAAGACGCCGGTTTGAAACTCAGTATCGTAGTCGGCGGCGCTTAGTTGATGGTAGGAAGGTTCCAAATCGGGCACAGATTCACGCTGCATCAGATTTAAAGGATCAATATTGGCTTTCTGGTGACCGCGCTGGCGATAAGCACTAATCAGCTGCACCACACGAATTTGTTTACGCTCGTGCTCGGTCGCAAGACTATCGGCAACGGTCGCTCGAACAGCGCCGCGTTTTTGTCTGGCCAGCTCTAAAAAGTGAGCTCTTACCGTTGCATGCGGAACATCGGGGCGGATATTGCCGTTAACACGTGGCAATTTGTCAAAAAAATCGCGCCACTGCTGATCAACTTCGTTTGGCGATTCAAGATAGGTTTCGTAAAGCGCCTCAACGTAGTCGGCGTTACCACCAGATAACTGCGACGAACGCAGCCAGTAATCCATAGGATGCTGCTGATTGGGTGACGAAGGTGAAGACTGCGACATGCCGGACTCTCAATTGAAAAAGCAAATTCTGAGAATCAGTTTAGCGAGATTAAACATTTCAACAAGCGACAAGAGTGCTATTTCTTCGCAGAAAATCTGCTGCTACGCCAACACGCACAAAAGCTGTGCTTTATTTGGATTGATTACACAAAAAAAGCCTCATAAACGATAAGTGATTCGTAATCATTACTAGGTGCAAGCTTGCTGACTATATCTTAGCCCGTATACAAACGGGGCAAATGACCGGTTCGTCTCAGCGTCAAACACTGATTATCATTTTTGCGAGGAAAAACTGGGCGAAAAAAAAGCCCACGGATAAGCGGGCTTTTACATTTCTAGCCTTTATATCGCTAACGATTTAATAACATGCCACGAATATGGCCAATTGCCTTAGTTGGGTTTAACCCCTTAGGACACACCGATACGCAGTTTTGAATACCATGACATCTAAACACACTAAACGGGTCGGATAAATCTTCCAAACGTGATGCGGTTTCAGTATCGCGGCTATCAGCGAGGAAACGGTAAGACTGTAATAAGCCCGCTGGACCAATAAATTTATCAGGATTCCACCAAAAGGATGGGCAACTGGTTGAACAGCAAGCGCATAGAATACACTCGTACAAGCCGTCGAGCTTTTCGCGCTCTTCAGGCGTTTGCAAACGTTCGATACCGCTAGACGGTAACTCATCGGCTTGCAGATAAGGTTTTACTTTTTCGTACTGAGCGTAAAACTGGCTCATATCAATAACCA
>CAJQQO010000360.1 GCA_905480475.1 uncultured Pseudomonadales bacterium
TACTGTTTTAACCGTCTCGGATACTCGGACCAAGGAAAATGATACCTCGGGTGATTTTCTGGCGAGTTCCTTATTAGACGCAGGACATACGCTGGTGGAGCATCAGATCGTTAAAGATAATATTTACCAGATTCGCGCAGTGGTTTCTGCCTGGATAGCTTCCGCTGAGGTCGATGCCATTCTTTTAACCGGCGGCACTGGCTTTAGCGGTAGAGATTCAACCCCGGAAGCCATTTCCCCGCTATTTGATAAAGCGATTGATGGTTTTGGCGAGTTATTTCGTCAACTGTCATATCAGGATATTGGGACATCGACTATTCAGTCGCGTGCCTTAGCTGGTTTTGCCAATAACACCGTTATTTTTGCCATGCCGGGTTCAACTGGCGCTTGTGGGTTGGCGTGGAAAGGGATTCTTTCCGAGCAATTGGATAGCCGCCATCGCCCGTGCAACTTTTTTGGTGTGCTTGAAAAGCGTGTAGATTAATTCATTTCAGCTTATCAATTTTTCCCAAGTGAAACCGTATGATTGCTTTTGAAGATGCCTACCGTATTGTTATGGATCAGGCTTCACCACCTGCCGATGCAGAGCGAGTACCTTTATGTGATGCGCTTGATCGTATTGTCGCGAGTAGCTATCACTCTCCCATTGATGTGCCCGGTTACAACAATAGTGCAATGGATGGTTACGCCGTTCGTGTTAGCGAGGTAGCTCTGGATAATCCCTTAGTGGTTTCGCAGCGGATTCCCGCCGGCACTATTGCCCAAGCCTTGACGCCAAATAGCGTTGCTCGAATATTTACCGGCGCCATGGTTCCCGGAGGTGCTGACGCTATTATTCTGCAAGAAGATACGCTTGCTGACGGTACCTCAAACCAAACTAATGATGCCCAGACAATAAAGCAGGTACGGTTTACCGAACTACCCAAGTCGGATCAACATATTCGCTTAGCAGGGCAGGATATTGCTAAAGACGCAATTGTTGTTAAGCAGGGTACGCGCTTGGCAGCCGGTGATATTGGTTTGTTAGCTTCGGTGGGTGTTGCAGAGTTAGATTGTTATAAGCCTGTTCGTGTGGCGTTTTTTTCGACCGGTGATGAACTTAAAAATCCTGGGGAAACGCTTGGGCTGGGTCAGATATATAATTCCAATCGTTATTTTCTTGCCGCCAGTATTCGTGCCTTGGGTGCAATTCCAGTTGATTTGGGATGTTGTCCGGATTCGGCGGAGGCAACGCGTGAGATGTTAGAACACGCGAGTCAGCAAGCCGATTGCATTGTGACAACCGGTGGTATGTCGGTGGGTGAAGAAGATCATGTTCGCAATCAGCTTGAAATCATTGGCGATATTTTATTTTGGAAGATTGCTATTAAACCCGGTAAACCCGTTGCTTTTGGCCATATTCGCCAATCAGCGAATAGCAGTGCCACGCCATTTTTTGGTTTGCCCGGCAATCCGGTTTCATCGTTTGTCACCTTTCATTTATTGGTCAGACCTTGGTTATTAAAAATAATGGGCCATACCGCGCCGCAGGGTAAAATGCTTTCTGCGGTCGCAAAATTTGATAGTAGTAATCGCGGTAAGCGCTTGGATTTTTTACGCGGCAGTGCAGCGGTAAATAATAAGGGTGAGCTTGAAGTCGAACTATTTAACAATCAGAGTTCGGGGGTACTTTCTTCTATTGCCGAGTCGAATGTTTTAGTGCCGGTGAAACCTGGTCAAGCTATACGCAAGGGTGAGCTTTGCGAAGTGATGGTTTTGTCGGCCAGCGGTGATTTACGTTTGGCAAACGCGCATTGCTAATCAGCTTGTAAGTCTTCGGGATAATCGATATCTAATCCCGCCTCGAGTAATTCAATACTAATACAGGGTGTATCCGGCGCATTTAATAGTGCTTTGGCGCCGTTGTTTGCGGGCAGTTTTTTTAATTGATTAAAATACTGCTCGGGGAAAATCGCTGGCGCGCCGTTAATATTATTATATTTTGCGCAAACGATTTTGTTCGGGTTTTCTGTGGCTGTCGCGGCCATAGTATTTAATGCATTTGGATCAATATGTATTTGATCGCCTAATATAATTAATACAGCATCGATGATCGGTTGATTTTTTTCTAGCTGATTTTTTTCAAAATAATCCATTGCTGCTGTAATTGATGTTCCCATGCCCGACTGCCATTGCTTGTTAATAATAAAATGATAGTCGACGGATTGATGTTGTTGGATAACTTGCTCGGCGTCAGAGCCGCAGACGATATTTATCGAAGAAAAAACCTGCCGATCAATCGCGGCAAGACTATGTTCGAGTAAGGTTTTGCCATTGTATAGATGCAGCATTTTTTGACTGCCAAATCGCGAACCCTGACCGGCGGCAAGAATGACGGCTGCAATTGAATAAGGCTGTTTTTTTGCATTCATGGGATAACAGTATCAAATTTTGGAATGTTACAGCGGTAATGATTTCATGCTGGCATTGGCGATAACCGCATGACAATGGCTAATAATCGAAAGTGCAACACTAGCAGGATTGTCGCCGCCTAAAGCCAATCCGCAAGGGCCGTGCAGTCGTTGATTGAAATCGCTGGCTTGCAGCTCACACAATTCAAGTAATGTATTTAAACGATGTGTAGGGCCTAGTACGCCTATATATCTTGCTGAGCTACAGTGAGCTGCCTGCAAGGCTTGTCTATCAAGCTCAAGATTATGATGCATGATAATAATGCAGTCCGCGCCGATAAAATTGGCTTGATCAATTATTTTATCGTAAGTCATTGCATGGGTATTGGCTGACCTTAAAAAGCGTCCGGGTTTTTGATATTGACTGCGAGTTTCGTTAATCGAAACAGACCAGCCCATTTGATCTGCAATATTTGCCAGTGGTATTGCATCAACACCGGCACCACAAATAAATAGTTTAATCGCCGGATAAAAACTAATGCTGAGTTGCTGGCTTTGGCTATTGTAAGACGAGGTGCTGCTAATAGGCGCTTGTGCACAGGCTTGGCTATTACAGTCGGATTGGATACTGGCAGATGCTTGACCGTTTTTTGCAATAAGATTTAATTCGCATTGTTGATTTTGCGTGATTGCCGCGTATACCGACGCTAGCGATAAGTAATTATTCTGCGCTGTCAGGGGGGCAATAAATACTGTCACCGAGCCACCGCAGCCAATTGCTAATTCCCAGTGTTGTGAGTCGCTTGTTGTATTTGATTGAGATTCCGAATTCAGTTTATCCGTTTCAATATCGGTAATTTCTAAATCAGGGACGTCCAAGTCATAACTAAGAATGACACTGATATCGTCATTAATCGCTTTTACCGCTTGTTGGCAAAGATGTTGTTCCAGACAGCCTCCGCTCATTAATCCATAGTGCTGGCCTAGTTCATTAAACAGCATCATTGCACCGGGTTTTCTATACGATGAACCGTCTATACCAATAAGCAAACCCACCGCCCATTGATACTGGTCGCGACGCTGATGCCATAAACTTAATAATTCATGGGCATGGATATGGTTTTTGCTGGGGTTTTGCTTGTCGTTATGATTATGAGGATGCATGCTGGCGGCTATAAATGTTGCAGTGCAGGCTTGCCACTATTGATGGGCGTTGTATCTTCTTGTCCCTGCTTATGCAGGGACAATTGAATTGTTGGATGCGTTAAACTATTTTACACGTTGCTTAGTGTATGCGATAGACCGCACCGATCGAAGCGGTATGAACGTTGTAATCGAGATCGACTGGCGCATCGATTTTAGTATCGCGTTCTTCATAGCTACCAAAAAAGCTCAGTGTTAGGTCTTGCGTTAGAAGATAATCAATGGAAAATCCAATCTCACTGGTCGCGTCTTCGCGATTGTCGGTGTTAAAGTCGGTTAGCAAGTAAGAGACAAAACCGCGACCGCTTAACTTGGAGTTGGCGCGATAACGAATAGAACCTTCGAAGCGGTTATCTTCGCTATCATCATTCGGGCTAATTGCGGATACATTGTCTTGTTGAAAATCTTCTTTGTCGTATAGGTAGCTGAGTTCCAGTGTGCAGCCGCTACATAAGTTATCGTAACGGTAGTTGGCGTTAAAGCTGGTTCTTTCAACCACGGCGATTTCACTAAAGTTATTGCTACTGAACTGATCAATGCTAGAGTCCAAGCCAACACTGGAGTCGGTTAGCTGACGCACTGCGCCCAAGACAATACCATGCGCGCCAAAGTTTCTAGTAAAGTTAGCTGAAGCGTAAACGCCATTTTGATCGTCATCCTGATTTTCACGTTCCGAACGGTTGGCGCCAATGCGAATACCGTAACTGCCGCTAGACAATAAAACATTGTAACCGACAAAGATTTGCTGATACTCAAAGTCCGGGCTGTCGTTATCAAACTCGGTGCGTAAATTGGAGTAACCTAACTCAAATGCCGATGCGCGCGATAGTGCGTGCGACCAAGTGACACTGGCTTCACCGCGCTGACTATCGATATTGCTACGACTTGTCGCGGTTTCACTTTCCGCACTATCCTGCGTGATCGAGGTGTATTCCAAGGCCAGAATTAAATCATCAACGGATGTTAGCCGCGCAGTGTATTCGGGGCCAGTTCTAAAGGTTTGACGAGTTTCTCTATTGTCGCGCGCATCGGACACTCTATTGTTCGCTAAGGTCTCCGAAATATCGTGATTAAAGTTCCAGCGTAGGCTTTCATTAATGATGTCCCAAACCACATTGCTATTACCGATAATCTCGGTATCGGATTGAACAACATCATTTTTATAGTCACTGGCACTGGCGCTGTAGTTTAAATCAACCGAGACTTTTCTGCCCTCATGGGTCACCCCCAGCGTGGTGCCAAGACGGGTTTCCAGTTCATCTTGCTCCATGCTTCTATGTTCCCGGTTGACGTTGTCAGACGACTCGGCGAGCAGGCGGACATCAAGTGTATAGTCCAGCGCACTAGCGTGACTGCTAAGCAATAATGACAGTAGAGCGCTAGTGGCGGTGATAACAGTAGCGCGAAGCGATGGGGAAGAATAAGAGGCAGTGCGATAGCTAGTATTTTTCATCAGAAGAACTCGTATTAAAGTTGATTGTTTGAGTATAGCTTTTGCAGCCAAACCTGCGGATGACAGAAATGTGAATACTCGGGCTAAATACGCTGTAAAAGTGGTTAATCTTATGTTGATGATGGCGGAGGTATGGGGGGGATGAGGCGCATCAAATGGCTTGATGCGCACTGTGGATTAATCAATAAACTGTTCAAACACCAAGCTGGCATTGGTGCCGCCAAAGCCAAAGCTATTAGACATAATGCGGTTTAGCGGAGTGTTGTCCTGCGTTTTAGTGACGATAGGGACATCTGCTGCGTCAGGGTCAATGGTTTCAATATTGGCAGATCCGGCGATAAATTGGTTTTGCATCATTAGCAAACCATAGATTGCTTCTTGTACACCGGCTGCACCCAGTGAGTGCCCTGATAATGATTTGGTTGAGCTGATACTGGGTAATTCATCGCCAAATACGGTGCGCATGGCTTTTAGTTCAACCACATCGCCGGCCGGCGTACTGGTGCCGTGGGCGTTTATATAATCAATCGGACCTTTAATAGTGGACATGGCCTGCTGCATACAGCGAACGGCACCTTCACCTGACGGAGCAACCATATCGGCTCCGTCACCGGTTGCTCCATAGCCGGTTAGCTCAGCATAAATTTTAGCGCCACGCGCTTTGGCGTGTTCGAGCTCTTCAATGATTAACATGCCACCACCGCCGGCAATTACAAAGCCGTCTCGGTTGGCATCGTAGGCACGTGATGCTTTTTCCGGCGTGTCATTGTACTTGGTGGATAGCGCGCCCATTGCGTCAAACAGGCAACTAAGTGTCCAGTGTTCTTCTTCGCCACCACCGGCAAAAACGATATCTTGTTTACCTAATTGAATTTGCTCCATGGCGCTGCCTATGCAATGCGCGCTAGTGGAACAGGCAGAGGAAATCGAGTAGTTAACGCCTTTGATTTTAAATGCGGTTGCCAAACAAGCGGATACAGTACTGCCCATTGTTTGAGTCACCCGGTAAGGGCCTACGCGTCTTAAACCACGGTCTCGCAAAATATCAGCGGCTTCGACTAAGCTCGATGACGATGCGCCGCCGGAGCCGGCAATGATGCCAGTGCGTACATTCGATATATCGCTTTCTTCAAGACCGGAATCGGCAATAGCATCGGCTAATGCGGTATAGGCGTAACCGGCTGCACTACCCATAAAGCGGAGTAGTTTGCGATCGATACGCTCACTGAGGTCGATATCGACAACGCCGGCTACATGGCTTCGCATGCCGCGTTCAATATAGTCAGCTCGTTGTGTGATTCCAGAGCGGCTAGTGCGTAGTGCGTCAGTTACGGCGCTGGCAGTTGTGCCTAAGCATGAAGTGATACCTAATCCAGTTACGACAACTCTTCTCATTGATATAAACCTTTTTGCATCGCCCGCGCTGCGAGCGTGTTAAACCCATTAACTTAATCAAATATTCAAAATGTTCAAACGCATGATGGGGAAGCGATGTTCTGAATCACTGCGTATTTAATGTTATTAACTTGCTTAGTCGATAAAGATAAAAAGCGAATTAACAGGGCCTATCAATTTAACATGGCCAACAGTCTTATAAGCAAAGTCATTCGCTTTGACGCTAAGCTCTCGACAAGCAAGTTCTTAACAGACGCAATTATGTACGTAAGTGATCAAGCATTCCAGATAAAGCGGTCATTTACTTTTCAGTATCTTGAAATAATCCTACCCGTAAATCTTTCGCGGTATAGATAACTTCACCGTCTACGAGCATTTTGCCATCGGCAATACCCATGACAAGTTTTCTTTCAATCACGCGTTTAAAGTCCAACTGGTAGCTTACCAATTTTGATTCGGGTTTAACTTGACCGGTAAATTTAATTTCGCCAGCGCCCAATGCACGACCGCGACCTGGATTGCCCTTCCAGCCTAGAAAAAAGCCAACCAGCTGCCACATGGCATCAAGACCAAGACAACCGGGCATAACCGGATCGCCGGGGAAGTGGCAATCAAAAAACCAAAGGTCGGGATTGATATCGAGTTCTGCGGTGACAAAGCCTTTGCCGTATTCCCCTCCGTCAACTTCAATACGTAAAATGCGATCGAGCATCAGCATGTTGCCCACAGGTAACTGTGCATTACCCGGGCCAAATAGTCTGCCGTGCCCACATTCTAGGAGTTGTTCTTTATTAAACGAGTTGGGTAAAGTCATAATTATATTCGGCCTAATCTGGTTATACTGTGGCGGATCTGAGTAAAGTAGATAATGGAGAATCAAAAATGGCAAACAGTGTAGAGCAAGTATTATCTGCGCTTTAACATGCCCATGGTAAGAAAACGCGGTATTTTAGCGTCTATAATCGTTAAGTCCAGCGCTTAAATGGTGTATAGACTTCTATTGAGCGCATTGGCCAGCGTTATTTTGGCCATAGCGGATAGTGGCTGATCGTTAAATAGTTGATGACAGGTCGATACTGTTTAGTCAAATTGTCCTTAGTTAAATAGCGCTTAGTCAAACAGACATTAGCGAAACAGCAATGAGTCGCTAATAATTAACAATCATGGTTTGTTAAGAATTAAACGTTAAGAACTAAGAGTTGAGAATAATGGGCATGCAGTTGCAATGACCCGGGAGATTTTGTGATAGTTCCAGTAATTTTATGCGGCGGCTCGGGAAGTCGTTTATGGCCCTTGTCAAGAGAAGCCTACCCTAAACAGTTTCTTGATTTAACCCAATCTGGCCAGTCGATGTTGCAAATGACTGTTAGTCGTTTACAAACACTTGCCCAAATCGCCTCGCCACTTGTGATATGTAATCAGGACCATCGTTTTCTAGTTGCCGAGCAGTTACATCGTATCGGCATCGATTCGGCGGGCATCTTGTTGGAGCCGGTCGCACGCAATACTGCACCAGCCGTTGCCTTGGCAGCGTTTGCCGCTTTGGATGATGATCCCGACGCGGTTTTATTGGTTCTACCTGCTGATCATCGTATTGATAATGTGTCCGCGTTTCATCAAGGTGTTGAATCAGCGCTTGCGGCTGCCGAGGCAGATTATCTAGTGACGTTCGGTATTGTGCCGCTAGCGCCCGAAACCGGTTATGGCTATATCGAGCGTGGCGAATCGCTCGATTTATCCAAATCGAATTTATCTGAGCCAAATAGTTCCGCCTTTGAAATTAAGCGTTTTATTGAAAAACCGAATAAAGAAAAGGCCGAGCAATATCTTGCCGATGAGTGTTTCACTTGGAACAGCGGTATGTTTTTGTTTCGTGCTAGTCGCTTTTTAGCCGAGCTAAAACAATATGCACCGACTATCTACGCTGCGTGCGAGCAAGCACATAAACAGGCTTATCGCGACTTGGATTTTATTCGCATCGATAAGCAGGCTTTTACCAACTGCCCCAGTGACTCAATCGATTATGCAGTGATGGAAAAAACTCAAGCAGGAGCCATGGTTCCACTCGATGCAGGTTGGAGTGATGTTGGCTCATGGAGTGCTATTTGGGATATCTCACAAAAAGATTCAGCGGGTAATGTCGCCGTCGGTGATACCTTGCTACAAGAGACAAGCAATAGCGTGGTTTACAGTGATTCGCGATTGGTTGCGACGCTAGGTATTGACGACGCAGTGGTCATCGAAACAGCGGATGCGGTTTTGGTTACCAATAAAAATCAGGTTCAAAACGTTAAATCTTTGGTGACTTCGCTAAAATTACAGTCACGC
This sequence comes from uncultured Pseudomonadales bacterium, assembly GCA_905480475.1. Taxonomy (GTDB): domain Bacteria; phylum Pseudomonadota; class Gammaproteobacteria; order Pseudomonadales; family UBA7434; genus UBA7434. The sequence continues at coordinate 8,770 of CAJQQO010000360.1, forward strand.
GATGAAAGCGCTACGCACAAGGTTGTGTACAGACCTTGGGGGTCTTATGAATCCATCTGCGCCAGTGATCGCTTTCAAGTGAAAAAAATTGTGGTCAATCCCGGCCAAAAGTTATCTTTGCAAATGCACCATCATCGCGCAGAGCATTGGATTGTGGTGAAAGGAACGGCCGAGGTCACTTGTGAAGATAAGGTTTTTACCTTGAAAGAAGATCAATCGACCTATATTCCTTTGGGACATCGTCATCGTTTAGCCAATCCCGGTAAAATCACTTTGGAGCTTATCGAGGTGCAATCGGGCAGTTATTTGGGGGAAGATGATATTGTTCGCTTTGACGACGATTATGGTCGCTAATTTAGTGGGCTAAGCGTCTAACGGGTTTTTAGCAGCAAGAACTATCGATGCTTTATTGCTCAATAACCTCGCTGCTTTATTTACTAAGCTGATTACTTGCGGCTCTTTAGGACTTTAAATTTCAGTTTTAACAAAACTTTCCTGATGATGGACTAAAATTAGCGGATTGCTTAATTATTCGCATGCGTGCAAGCTTTGTTAGTAGGCAATTCGAGCATATATAGTTCGAGCATATATAGATAGCACGCCATGCAATT
>CAJQQO010000361.1 GCA_905480475.1 uncultured Pseudomonadales bacterium
TGACCCGTTACCCAAGAAGATTCCGGCCCAGCCAAATACCTAACGCCCGCTGAAATATCTTCCGGCTCACCCAAACGATTAAGCGGTTTTTGCGCTGCAAATTCTGTTTTCACTTCGGGATTATCAAATATCGCTTGTGTAGCGGCGGTACGGGTTAAGCCAGGGCGAACTGCATTAACACGAATATTTAAACCAGAAAGCTCTTCGGCTGCAGATTTAACAAAACCCTCCAAACCACTTTTTGAAGTGGTATATGCCGATAACCAAGGGAATACCAACTTGGCCGCATCCGATGAAATACAAACAATCGACGCGGTGGATTCAGCGCTAGCAGTTTTCGCCATTAACGGCGCAGCATAACGAACTAGTAAAAACGTAGAAAGAATATTAAACGATAGCTCTTCGGCAAAGCTGGCTTCATCGTGGAGTAATAGCGGTTTGATTGCACCGCCACCCACTGTTGCAATAGCAATATCCAGCGAGCCAAAATGTTCAGTACTCTGATTTAGTGCCGCACATAATTCCTGCTTATCACGCGCGTCTCCGGCATAAAGAAAAATACGATCGCCAGCATCGGGGTATGCGGACAGTAGCTCATCACGAGTGTTATCCAAAGCTTGCTGGTTTCTCGCCATTAAACTGATATTTGCACCATCAGCGAGTAAACTTTTGCCGCAAGCACCACCAATACCACCCGAACCGCCAGTGATAAAAGCATGCTTAGCGCTTAGAACTTGCTTGGAAGAAGAGTTGGCCATTAGTGCATCCGGTTTTGCTAAACGCAAACAATTAAATAATAAGAAGCAGAGAACTTAGCTCCCGCCTAAAGATAGGCTTATTTAAACTGGCGCTCAATACCCGTTTCGGCCAATATTCGAGTGGAAATTTCTTCGATCGAAAAATCGGTGGTATCGATATAGGGAATTTTATAGCGCTCAAATAGCTTAATTGCCTCGCTAACCTCCATCTCGCATTGTCGATCTGAGGCATAGCGACTGTCCGCCAGTCGCTCATTGCGTATCGAGGCCAGCCTGTCAGGCCGAATGGTCAAACCAAATAGCTTATCGCGATGGTCACGCAGCGGCTTGGGTAATTCCATCGAATCCAAATCATCCTCGGTAATCGGATAGTTAGCGGGGAAGATGCCAAATTGCAGGGCTAGATAGAGACAAGTAGGGGTTTTACCCGAGCGTGAAACACCAATTAAGATGGTATCAGCGTCGCCATAGCGGTTAATCCTGCCACCGTCGTCGTTATCCAACGCAAAGTGAATCGCTTCAATTCTGCGACTGTAATGGCGATTTTCTGTTGCCACTTTCGGTCGGCCTACGTTATAGCTGCTAGGTTCGCCTAGTGCCTGCTCCAGCGGCGCTAAAAAGGTATTGATCACATCGACGCAGAAACCCTCGGATGCCACCACAATTTTGCGTAGCGCCTCGCTGATTAAGGTATCAAAGATAATAGGCGGCTGGCCGTCCTTAAGCGCCGCCGCATTGATCTTTTCCACCGCTGCATTGGCCTTCGCCTCATCATCGACATAGGGCAGCGTCTGACGTTCAAATTGAACCGTTGGAAAGTGTGATAGCAGGCTTTCGCCCATGACTTCGGCGGTAATACCGGTGCTATCCGAGATAAAAAAAGCCGTGCGTTTCATCTGTGTTTTTTTGCTCCAATCGTCTATGCTACGCGCCTCGCAAAAGTGCGGTGATTTAGGCTGATTAAAGCCACATATTAACCTAAACTTGCTTTCTTGTGCGTCGAACTATCGGTCTAGCCATTGGTTCGGCCAAACGCAGTCATAACATCACCCATTTCCACGGATTTTAACGCGACAAGATTTTTTATATTTAAGAGGGTAGAGCATTGTCAGATCAGGTACTTTGGTTTAATCAGCTAGGCATGAATGATGTTGATCGCGTTGGCGGCAAAAACGCGTCATTAGGTGAAATGATTAGCGGGCTTTACAGCAAAGGTGTGCAAGTTCCGGATGGTTTTGCCACTACAGCCGATGCCTATCGGGAGTTTATTGCGCATAATGGTCTGGATGAGCGCATTCGTGTGGCGCTTGAAGAGCTGGATGTCGAAGATGTAAAAGCACTCGTGCATACCGGCGCCAAGATTCGGCAATGGATTCTGGATACCCCATTTCCCAGTGCGCTTGATGCGGCTATCGAAGATGCTTTTAGCCAACTACAAAGTGGCAACAAAGCACTGAGTGTTGCCGTACGCTCGTCAGCAACCGCCGAAGACTTACCCGATGCATCGTTTGCCGGACAACAAGAAACCTTTCTTAATATCAAAGGTATCGACAATGTTCGTGTCGCAATTAAAGAAGTGTTTGCCTCGCTATTTAATGATCGCGCCATTTCCTACCGTGTCCATAAAGGCTTTGATCATAGCGGTGTTGCGCTAAGTGCTGGCATTCAACGTATGGTTCGCTCCGAAACGGGCAGCGCTGGCGTGATGTTTACACTGGATACCGAATCCGGTTTTGACGGTGTGGTATTTATTACCGGTTCTTACGGTTTAGGCGAAACCGTTGTTCAAGGGTCAGTAAATCCTGATGAATTTTATGTTTCCAAGCGTGCACTAGAAGGCGGACATCATCCCATTTTGCGTCGTAACCTTGGCAGCAAAGCAATCAAAATGATTTATGGTGAAGAAGCAAGTGCCGGTCTGTCTGTCCGTACAGTCGACGTTGACCCCGCTGAACGCCTACAATTTAGTGTCAGCGATGAGGAAGTGATTGAGCTTTCCAAGCAAGCCCTAATTATCGAGAAGCACTATGATAGACCCATGGATATCGAATGGGCCAAAGATGGTGACGACGGCAAAATATATATTGTCCAAGCGCGGCCGGAAACGGTTAAAAGTCGACAACGTGCAACCATGGTTGAGCGCTATCTTCTCCAAGAAAGTGCAGCGGTATTATGTGAAGGTCGCAGTATTGGTCAACGAATCGGTGCGGGTCCGGTACGTATTGTTGAAGATATTCACTCCATGGATCAAGTTCAACCCGGCGATGTATTAGTCACTGATATGACCGACCCTGATTGGGAGCCGGTAATGAAGCGCGCCGCTGCAATTGTTACCAACCGTGGTGGCCGAACCTGTCATGCGGCAATCATCGCGCGAGAGCTGGGAATCCCAGCGGTTGTAGGCTGTATTGATGCCACAGAAAAACTAAAGGCCGGAACCGATGTTACCGTTAGCTGTGCAGAAGGTGATACCGGTTTTATTTATGACGGCAAACTCGACTTTGCGATTAAGCGAAGCGATATCGCCAGCATGCCTGAAATTCCTTTTAAGATTATGCTCAATGTTGGCAACCCCGATAGAGCCTTTTCCTTTGCGGCATTACCCAATGACGGTGTTGGTTTAGCGCGACTGGAATTTATTATCAACCGAATGATCGGCATTCATCCCAAAGCCTTATTAAATTTTGATAGTCTCGAGCCTGAGCTAAAACAAAATATCCAAAAACGTATTGCCGGTTATAACGGCCCAGTTGACTTCTACGTCGAAAAACTGGTTGAAGGTATTGCCACTATCGCTGCCGCGTTTGCTCCCAAGCGGGTGATTGTCAGAATGTCTGACTTTAAATCTAATGAATACGCGCATCTGGTTGGCGGTGCAAACTATGAACCCGATGAAGAAAATCCTATGATCGGTTTTCGTGGTGCTTCGCGCTATGTTAAACCTAGCTTTTTGGATTGCTTTGCGCTCGAATGTAAAGCGATTAAAAAAGTCCGTGAACAAATGGGCTTAACCAATGTCGAGGTAATGATTCCTTTCGTTCGCACACCGGGCGAAGCCAAACAAGTCTCCGACTTATTAGCCCAGCACGATCTTAGACGTGGCGAGCATGGACTTAAACTTATTATGATGTGCGAGCTACCCGCCAACGCATTAATCGCCGAGCAGTTTCTTGAGTACTTTGATGGTTACTCCATAGGCTCCAATGATTTAACCCAGCTGACACTTGGCTTGGATAGAGATTCAGCATTAGTCGCGCATTTATTTGATGAAAGAAATGACGCTGTTAAGGCCTTGCTGAGTCAGGCCATTACCGCCTGTAAAGAGCAGGGTAAGTACGTGGGTATTTGCGGACAAGGGCCGTCGGATCATCCGGACTTTGCACGCTGGCTGATGGAGCAGGGCATTGATAGCGTATCGCTTAATCCGGATAGCGTATTGGATACCTGGTTATTCCTTGCCGAAACTTAGATTCAGCTTGTTTTTTACTGCTTTAACGCGGCTTCAAGCTAGACAAATATTAACCAACGGCAACTCCCTAGCGTGAAAAATATTGCTAAATCAGTCTATACTATTCACAGGCTGATTTGGCCGTTTGAAAGTAAGCGATTAAATAGAAAAACCTTAGAATAATTAGTTGTTTAAACACATAAAATTGTCTTTGTAATTCAGGGTCAAACCATGCGTGAGAATAGACTTAAAAAAAGTGAAGCTAATAATAGTTCTGCGGCTATAGAGTCCAAACGATCTATTATATGGCCCACCACCCTAATGCTTTCGATTACCGCACTTATCGCAGTGATCGGTGTGCCTTGGTATCAAATTAGCGTTGGCTTTGAGTGGACTCACTGGTTAGCTTTTGCTTTGTTTGCCGCCACCAACGGTATGGCAATCACCGCAGGGTACCATCGTCTTTGGGCGCACAATGCTTACAAAGCGCATCCGCTGATGCGAATATTGCTAGCATTATTCGGTGCCGCCGCTTTTCAAAATAGTATTCTGGTTTGGAGTTCACAGCATCGTCGTCATCATCGTCACGTTGATGATAATGAGCTTGATCCGTATTCGGCCAAACGGGGTTTATGGTTTTCACATATTGGTTGGATGTTACGCGACTACCCCAACGGTGCCGACGACTTTAGCAACTGCAAAGATTTGCAGCGCGATAAAATCGTAATGTGGCAGCACAATCATTATTACAGCATCGCCTTAGCGATGAATATTATTCCTCCGTTAATTCTCGGCTGGATCACCGGTCAATATTTAGCGTTCTTATTAAGCATGGGCGTCTTAAGACTGGTTTACTCACACCACACGACCTTCTTTATTAATTCGCTAGCTCACTACTGGGGACGTCGACCCTATTGTGGCGACAATACCGCCCGTGATAATGATTTATTGGCGCTCTTTACCTACGGTGAGGGCTATCACAATTATCATCACTTGTTTCAAAACGATTATCGCAATGGCGTTCGTTGGTTTCAGTTTGATCCTACCAAATGGCTCATCAAAGCCTGCTCTTGGGTCGGCCTAAGCTATGATCTACGCCGCACGCCGAAATTCAAAATTCGCGAAGCGATGGTTACTCGACAATTGGAAGTTGCTCGCGATAAGTTGGCTAACCCAACCTTTATTGAAAATATCAAAAAACGCCTTGGCGTTATCGAGTATCAGCAGTGGCGCGATACCTTAGAAGGCCAAATTGATCAAGAGTATCAACAGTTATCCGCTTTGTTGGCTGAGTGGAAGGAAACCAATGCACAATGGTTGCTAGTCAAACGTGGTCAGATAGTCGCAGCTAAGCAAAGTATGCAGGTATCACTGGATACCCATGCGCTTAAGCTAAAAATAAAAGAATTGGAATATTCTATGGTGCAACAGTACCGGCGTGTTAGTTATGTAAACCTTGTGCTTGCTTAAGTTGCACTGGTTTAAACGACGGGGCGCTATATTAAATTAATAGTGACCGATTAAAGCATAGGTTCCGGAAAACTCTACCGCAAGCTTGCCGCTGCCATCTTCTTCGGTATTCACCGTCGAACTTAAACTTATCTTTGCCGAACCTCGGCTTTTAAAGCGTTCAAAAAATGCATCCCAATCGGATGCGTTTTCGGTTTCACAAGTGGCGATAATATTATTGCTTTTAACCGGCGCTAAATACTCAATACCGGCTTTTGACACAACGATATTTGGCGTGCCCGGATACTGTCCTTTTAAATGGTGCAGACTATTTAGGTAAACACTGCTCCAACAAGACATGACTGCAGCGCAATATAAACTGCCACCGAAAGCAGTGCCTTTATCATTATTATTCAATTCCAGCGGTGCAGATAACGACAGCTTTTGCCCATCGTAATAACTGATATCCACTCCCATTGCGCGACCCAACGGCAAATAGGCTTGAACAAAAGCACCCAGCTGTTTTTTTAATTCAACGCAATCCTTCTCACTCACTGACTTACTGGTGCTATCTGGCATATTGGCTTCGCTGGCTAAAGAAATATTGGTAGCTATAAAAATACTTGCTCAATAAGTTAAACCGCGCAATTTACCCAAGGCGGTTTAACCAGTCAATCAAGCTGATATGTATTCTGTATAGGTAAAAATGATAAACACGCTATTGCTGACCTAATTACGTTAAGCGCAGCGGTAGATCTCGCAAGCGCTGGCCGGTCGCGGCAAATAGGGCATTGGCCAATGCTGGAGCTAATGCGGGCACGCCAATCTCACCAATACCGGTAGGTGAGTTATCGCTTTTTATTGTGTAAACCTCAATACGCTTCGGTATCTCATTCATTCTAATCACCGGCAGATCATGAAAATTACTTTCTACCGTTGCGCCGTCCTTAAAGCTAACAGGCGCTTTAACTGCAGCCGATAAGGCATAAATAATCCCACCTTCCATTTGCGCTTCAATCACATCCGGATCAATCACAATTCCGCAATCAACCGCTGCCACAACTTTTTCGATGGTATAGTTTTTACCATCGGGGTCGATACTGACATCAACAACCATGGCGCAAAAGGAACTAAACGGTTCTGATACCGCGATACCTTGAAAGATTCCCGGCTGGCTTTGCCCCCAGTTGGCCTTCTCTGCAGCGAGGTCCAATACCGAGCGCCATTGCGAGTCTTTATCAAGATAACGCTGACGAAACGCCAGCGGATCTGCTGAGGCCTTGTGCGCTAGCTCATCAATAAAGCTTTCGACCACAAAGATATTGTAAGAAAAACCTACCGAGCGCCAAAAGCCGGTGGGCACGCCGGAATCATATTCAAGATGGCCGACCGTAATATTCGGTGCTTGATAAGGTATCTTTGCGCCTTCGCAGGGAATAGGGTCGTAATTAGCGATCAAACCACCAGCGCTTTTACCCATCGATTCAGCAACCGAGGCGGGCACCCAATCGGGTAATAAATTGGCGGCCATAAACACGGCCATGGTTTTAATAATACTACTGGCAACTAAAGTATGATCCCAAGCGATAAGCTGGCCATCCTCATCTAAGGCCGCCTTTAAGCGGTGCTCGGAACTGGCGCGATAATAATCGTGCTGCATATCATCTTCGCGCGACCATAAGAGTTTTACCGCAACACTGGGTAATTGCTCAGCGATTGCCGCCGCTTCACCGGCAAAATCTGGGTAACCACGACGACCAAATCCGCCGCCCATCAAAGTGGTATGAACCGTAATTTGCGGCGCGGTTAATGACGTAAAGTGGGCTGCGACTGCACGGCTTAAATCGGGAGATTGACTAGGAATCCACATCTCCATGGTCATCTCACCATCGCGCTCTGTCGCAATAGCGGTAGCGTTTTGTGGCTCCATCGGGCTGTGATGGGTAAACGGTACGCTATAGTCGGCCTCAATAATAGTAGCAGCCGAATCCCAGACAGCCGAAGTATCACCTTCTTCCATCATCACTCTTGGTTTTTCATTAGCGATTAAATCGCGCTGCTGTTGTTTAATCTTGGCCGAATCCATATCGGCCATTGGACCTTTATCCCAGCTAATAACTAACTGACCCGCAGCCTTGCGCGCTTGCCAATAAGTATCGGCAACAATGGCAATACCACTATGTATTTCCTTAACCGCAATAATACCCGGCAAACTGTCAATGCTACTCGCATCCCAACTGGCGATAGTGCCACCAAAATGCGGGCAACGAACCACAACAGCCGTTTTTAAATTAGGTAAATCAATATCGACACCGAACTGCGCCGTGCCGGTGCTTTTTTGCAATGCATCAGGTCGAGTTTCCGCTTTACCAATATAACGAAAATCCTTAGCCGCTTTTAACACGTAAGGCGTATCGAGGTAGGACTTGGCATCATTAGCAAGCTCTGTATAAGAGAGTCGCTGGGTGCCGTTAGCGTCGATTACAACGCCATTATCCGTTGTGCAATCATCAGCATTTTGCTGCCAGCGATTGGCCGCTGCCGCAATAAGCATCGCTCTTGCCGCTGCGCCAACATCGCGCAAAATATCATAGCTTGCTTTTACGCTAGTGCTACCGCCAGTCATTTGTCCCCCGGTGGAGGGATCAGCAAAATCCGGATGGATACCCGCATGCTGAATAGTTAAACGCTGCGGATCCAGATCAAGCTCTTCACAAAGAATAGCCGGTAGCGAACCAATAACGCCTTGGCCCATTTCAGTTTTATGTAACTGAAAAACAAACTGCCCGTCTTCTGTAATTTGTAGCCAAGCATTGGGATTAAAACTGCCTTCAATAGCAGCGGGATAGGGCACGGAATTATCTCTAAGGCTAAGACCTAACACTAAGCCTCCACCAATTACGCCAGTGCCTAATAAAAACTTACGTCTGGAGAATGCCATTAACTTGCACTCCCATCAGGCGATTGGCTGGCATCATAAAAACTACTAGACGCCGCTTGCTTGACCGCTTTCAGAATTCTTGGATAGGTACCGCATCGACAAATATTTCCTGCCAGCGCGGTTTTAATTTCATCTTCTGAAGGTGATGGGTTAGTCGCCAATAGCGCAACCGTACTCATAATTTGTCCGGACTGACAGTAGCCGCACTGGGGAACATTATTTTCAACCCACGCTTGTTGCACCACATGATCGCCACCCAAACCCTCTATGGTATCGATGCGTTTACCGGCGGCTGTCGCCAGTGGTAATAAACAACTTCGTGTTGCCTGACCATCCAACAAGACAGTACAAGCACCACATAAACCCGCACCACAACCAAACTTGGTACCGGTTTTATTAAGATGATCACGTAGAACCCAAAGGATTGGTGTATCCGGTTCTGCATCAACACTAATGTTTTCACCATTAAGAATAAAGCTGGTCATGACAGTTCCTATTTGCTAAGGGAGCGATGCGCTTAAAGCGGGCATTCTGCGCTCGGTAAATCTAACGATAAAATAAATAGCTCAAAGTAGATTACTACGTATTTTGCTGCGCTTCGTATCACTCGCTAGTGGCCATTGATTAAAGAGCATTAATTAAAGACCAATAATTGATTGGATTAGAATAGATTCGCCGCTAAATTTCAACCGCCTAAATGCCGTAACAAGGTTAACAGCAGGTTTAGTTAATCAATAGTAATTCCGGCAAAGGTAGATATGCCAGTCTAACGCTGACTAAGTGGGTCGACAAGCCATCATCACGGTAGAATAATGCTGCATAACTATCTCATCCCGCTGATTCGTCGCCGTTGAATGAAAGGATACAATACCCACACCTTCGCGACTTTTAGATAAGCGTTTTTCAGTCGCCATGGAATGAAAAAACAAGGTGTCATCAACGCGCATTGGGGTGGGCATATCGTAACGGGTAGAGAGGTTGGCTAAGGCTGCGAGATTGCCACTGTTCTGACTGACTTTTTT
>CAJQQO010000362.1 GCA_905480475.1 uncultured Pseudomonadales bacterium
CAACCTTTGGCAACACGACTGCCTTCAATATAGTACCCATTGGCGTCTCTTTGCGATAAGTTTCATCGGTATGCCAGACCGCTGTTGATAATCCTTCTGGCGGTCGCTCTTTTTTGCTTTCCAATACGATCAATTCCCTAGGCAGGCCCTCAATTGGCGGTGCAAACGGACTGATGGCCAACTCCCCAAAATGTTTTCCAAAAGCAATTTGCTGCTCTGCTGTGATGTGTTGGTCTCGGAAGAAGATAACTTCATGCTTCATCAAAGCTTCCTGAATGGCGTTGAATGAGGTGTTATCTAATTCTTTGGAGAGGTCGACGCCACTAACTACAGCTCCGATGTTTGCGCCAAGCTGAGTTACCGTTATGTTTTTTGTGGGTTGCGTTTCCAATTGACTCATAATTCTCTTCAGGCCTATTTATGCTCTATCAATATTTTGAGCGCGCGATTTTTCGGGGTGACAGTTTCAATAACATTATGTGTCCAACTATCTTTCATGATCTGCAGTTTAATAATTTAATCCATTAATTAGTTCACCCAAATAGGTGAGGTGTAAGCCCGTTCCTGTACGGTGTCGGGCAGGCTAGCCGGATGCGCTTGTTGGATGGCTACGGCATCGATCAAAGAAAATCGAGGGGTAGGGATTTCTAACACCCTAGCATAGTAAAACACTGAAGCTTGAGCTTCGCTATAGTCCGGATCCAACCAATAAGTGGCCAGTTGCGTCGCGCCGATCGTATTGCGGTAAGTTGCAGTTTCTCGATTCACGGTATCGCCGACCTTGATAATCTTGCCGTCGGCATCCACTTGGCGATTATTGGATAAAGCGACGTTGTAGATTTTTTCATGACTGTTGCCGTCGGCATCTAACCAACCCTTAATGACCTGGATACGGTCGAGATTAGCACCATCGGGATCTTTAGCCGCTGTCACCAAAAAACCTGGGGCCTTAATCTGGCTAGCAAGAACCTCATCGCGCGATAAAGTACCACCCATTGGCACGCCTTTTTTATAACCGAGGGCGACAAGGTCCTTGGCCCGAGCATCTTTTTTTCGAAAATTACTGGCGGCGAAAAACCGAACTTTAAGACGAGTACCCGTTGTCGCGTAAACTTCTTTGCGTTTGAATGCGGCGAACAATTCTTCGCGAGTATTGTTATTCGCCCAGACTCCCGCTAAGCCAGCCGCGCCCATGCGTGCACCTAGCCCTCCGCCTTTTTTCTCTTCGAGTAATTGCGCAGGAGTCGATTCGCCACCCCATTTACCGAAAAAATTATCTTCTTCAATACTGCTCAAACCGGTATGCGAATCAGAGGCGCCAATCTGGCCAAACTGATAAGGGTTAACACCGGTTTTTTGTTCCAGCTCTAATCCACGACGCAGTGCACTACGGACATAGTCTCCAGGTAAAGGCTGCTTGCCTGCCAAAATAAATTGTTCGTAGTCTGCAAACTCATCTTCGGGCGATAAAAACGGATGGCTTTCGGAGTCACCTTTAAACTGAGTGGTTTCTACCACGGGTTCCCACCGCATCCGCGTAGTAGCATAGGCCGCGCTAATAGGTTTACCACGGCTGTCAATCAGGTCAAACATGCGGCCATCACTAATATTAGAATTGTGTGGTATCGCTAAAAAATCGGTATTGAGGCGTGTGGACGTCTGTTCAAGCCATGCCCATAGGTCTTCTGGATCCTCGCTGTTAATTGAAGAATATGGAATAAACTGTTTGGCTATACTGGCGTCGTCCTGCATCAAAACCACACGATGCAGGTTTGCTCCTATAATTTGTCCAGTCTCGCGCGGCATTGAGCTCCATTCCCAGGCAATTAAAGCGGTAAACTCGCCTGGCGTATTGTGATGATCGGCCGCATCGGCAATAACATGCCAGGTATCGTTACTCACTTCTGCCGAGATAAACCCTGGGTCGGTGAGAGTGTTGACCTCTGGCTTTAACACCATTTCGAAGGCAGCCCAGGGTGGCCCCGTTTTGATTTTTTCTAATAGTGCTTTTGATAACTCACTCGGCTGCAGGCGTTCATCACCACGCACCATTGCCGAAATCACCCCAATATTCTCTGCGTGGTCGGACACCGCCAAAAAATCTAATGGCCTGTGGAGCTGTACTTTTGCTCCGGTTAAAGAATGGACTACCGGCAAACCTTTGGCAAAACGGTAGGCAATATCGGGAGTGGTGTTTAGATTGCCCAGGATCGACGCATCGGCTGAGAAAGCCGTATGCAAATGAGTATCACCAAAATAGACATTCTGGTAAGCCTCGCTGTCATCACCCACAGAAGATGAGATAAACAATAATTGCACTAAAAAGTAGCACGCTAGTTTACTAGCTGAATATCTTTCGCTAAAACTATTAAGCATCAAAAAACTCCAAGGGAATGACTTGAAAAGAATAGATTAATCGACTTGAAGGTAGAATGCCAGACTACTGGATTACAGATAGGTGGCTAGCAGTTTCTAGTTTAAGTGAAGGGCATCGTAAAGCGGAAAAAAGAGCGCTTGGGTTCGTGACTTACTTTTAAATGAACGTCAGCTGTTAGGTGGTTGGCGACATCTACCGGCATGACTCAAACCGCCTAAAAGCAGTCGTTGAGATATTTTAACGTTATCGATATAGTCGCTTAGTATGCCTTCCAATAGGGGGCAACTTGTGTTGACAGGGCACAGTTAATTTAATTGATTGCTAATGGTTGGCAGGTCGAAGTAGTCACGCCAACCAGTTATTTTTCCATTTTCTAATTCAAAAATACCCATCACTGGAATTTCAACCCATTTGCCGTTGATTTCAAAGCGATCCAGACGCTCGGTAAATACAGCACCCTCTTTATTTTCACCTATATTGAGTATTGGCCATTCGATGGCAGTGGCTAGCTCTTGTATGGGAGCTAATCCTTTCCAGATAGCCTCCTTGCCGACGCAAGGATTCAGTGGAATGTTGTGGTACCGAGCATTCTCAGAGAAAAATGACAGTATCTCTTCTTTGTTATTACGACAAATGGCTGCGATAAAGTCGTTCACAATTGATATATTATTCATAAAAATATTCTGTGTTCCGGTTGAAGAAACGATTTAAAATAAATGCATATCTCGCTATGCGCGACACTTTGGTGCGCGATTTGAAGCTCGTAGCTCTATACATTTATGTGCATGCTGCCAGTTTAAATCTAATTAGCGGTTTACGCCTTTGTATTTGTAGTACTCCAACCCTGAGTCTTCGCCAAGATTGCACCAGCTTGTCGTCCCCAGATAGAGTTCACCATCCACTTTGGCGTAATTGCGCACGCCATTGTTACAGGGGTTGCCAAAGCCGTCTTTTACTTTTATTGCAGGCGAGTCGGTATCTTCAAAAACCATTAACCAACCTTTTTTAGCTTCTTCTAAGGTATAACCGTTGGTCTTTGCGTCGTCTATGATGCTCTGGTAGAGAAAGTAAGCGGGGTTGTTTTGCGTGACAGCCGTTTGGCCAAAAGGGCTCACGGGAATAGGAATTCCGAACAAATGTAGCACCCGATGGTTCCAGAACGCATAGTCAGTGTGTTCGAACATATCGAACAAGCCCGATGTTGAATTCCAAGAACCCATGAACAGTTTACCGTCGTGTTCGACCACGGTAAAGGTGTAAACCATGCCCTGATGGCCAAAGCCTTCATCACCAAACAATGGTACTTGCGCTAGCTTGTTAGGTTCGAGAACAAATTCATAGCCATCATAACTGTCGCTGCCCTTGGATTGGGTGGGCTTGAAAACCCAATCGCTCTCCTTGCCGTACAACAGTTCAATTTTGTTTTTGGCTGGCGTACTCGTGGCGAGTAAATCACTCGTTTTAATACGAAAGACAGAAGCAGCACGCCAAGTTTTCATCATGAATTCACGGTGGGCTTCGGTGTCTGCTTTTTTGTATTTGCTTAGCTTACAGAGGCTTTTAATTGCCAAGTTATTGCAGTATTTATGCATAAGCTTGTCGTAAGCACCTGAAGTGCCTTGGTGGTACGAACCAAAATACAGATAGCCACCAAAAAAATCATTGGCAGCAAACTTGGCACCGTGACCAGCAACTTGGTCTGGATCGTAGTCGGTGTATCGCATAACCGTTTGGTAGATCACTGGATTGTCAGCTGAGTAGCCAGAGGCTGGCATGGCGTTGCTAACTAACATGGATGCAGGCTCGCCATACGGGTTGTACCACGAGCTGCTGACAAAGTGTTTTTCGTTACCGGCAGAAAATTCCCGGAAATCACCAACCACTCCGTATTTTTCAAAGCGCTGATCTGACACAATATCAAAACCGTTTTTTAGCATGCCGCCAGAGAGTGGGTTATCTTGTGTGCCGACCCAGCGCAGCATGGCATTTAAACTTTTGCCGAGTTGGCCGCCTGACTGGTCGGGCCCGCCGAACCAATAAAGTCCTTTAGTGCCGTCAGTATGTTTAACCGCTTGAAAGCGACGGACTGTATCAAAGAAAAAATCAGCATAACCCAAGTAGGATTTTTTAACATGATCGAATACAAAAATTCGGTTGTAGCCGATGATGCCTTTTTGGTTAAAATCAAAATCACTGGGAAATTTTTTAAGCGCTAAAGCGCGTTGCTCTGCGCTAAGTGTGCCTAGCCACTGCTTTTTTATTTTTTGTATTGGATATTGGGTTGAGCCCGCGAAAAAAGTCAAATTGTTGATGCTACCTGCACCGCGGTAGGTGTAACCCGGCATCGATAGCATTTGCTCAATTGATGAGAGCTTTATCACGCCGGTCGAGGAATCTTCTAAAAACTGTTGACCGTTTGCTACGGTGTCCGGGCCAACATGCGTCGTTTTGTTTGTTACTACGTCTGTGAAATAAATCTGCGCCAGGGGCCGTTGACCAGAGGGTGGCGTCATCTGACATGCGTGATGGGGTGTTTCGTGATTCATTAAGGTCAGAGGCATTTTCATCGAGATGTAAGGCCAGTAGCACCATACTGACGCAGCTGTTCCATACCAGATCTCGTGGCCCGCTGTGGTTGAGCTAAGGGCGTACTGTGCAGATTTGAATATGGTTTGCTCGGGTGTTTCATTGGCATACTTTATCGGATCCAGAATATTATCTCCTGAAAAAAGACGGTCCCATGAGCCGTCGGCGGGGGCGCCAAATGCACGGCTGAAATTTATCTTCAGTGTTTCAGCCGTCGAGCTGCTGGTAGCAGGGTGATTTGATGGATTGGCATCGGCGATTACTGAAGGGATGAGTACGGTTGCGAAGAGGCCGCCAGCGAGTGTCGTGAGCAGTTGATTTATTTTTGGCATGGTATGGACTTTGTTGAATTAATTTATTTAGGATTGAGCATCGCTTGGTGCTTACATTTAACACACTATGAGACGCGTTAGGCGAAAAATTCTTCGACACTTTCGTCAGTGTGAGTTTCTTCCCGGTCGGTGATGGTGGCCACCGCTTCCACTTTTACTGGCACACCATTCACAATGGCGTTACCTGTTAGCTGATCGATACCTGTTACGTCGGTAAGGTCATTCATACTGACGCCGGGGTTTGCGTTAGCCACTTTTTGGCGAGTACCCACACGGTTGTGTCCCCACAGGTGAGGCATGCAGACCACGCCTGGCATAATGTTTTCAGTGATATCCACCGGTATCTGAATCTGACCGGTACGAGAAGTGACGTTAACAAGACTGTCTTTTTCGATGCCGCGAGTAGCTGCGTCATCGGGATGGATCATTAATTCGCAAGGATTTTTCCCTTTTATGAGGCGATAACTATGATGCATCCAGCCAAGGGTTCGGTTGGTTAGGCGACTGATGATCTTCAAGTCAAATTCCGACTCGCACTGCGTTGCTTCTAAACCACCATTAACAAACCAGGCTTTAAGGCGCGGTAGATCTTCGACAAAAACTTTAGGTGCGAGGTTGATTTTTTTGTCTTCGGTATAGAGCCCTTCCGGTAGTGAATACTCTAAATCGCCAAGAAAAACGCCGTGAGGGTTTTCCTTGAGCTTCTGTAGAGACAGGGCATTCTTTTTAAAGGGATTGAGCCCTTTGCCATAAGGACCAAAACGCAAGGCAATGGCCACGATTCGTTCGGGATTGAGAAAGTTTTTTACTGCTGAGTGAGTGAGTTTAATTAACATCTTTTTCAATGGGTTTTGTGTTCGCTGTGACGCAAAACGACCCATGAGTTCGCGAAGAATTTCAAAATCAGTCCATTTTGAGTGCTCAGTAATAAATAAGGGCGGGGAATACTTCGCCCAGTTAATCGTGTCGTACAGGTGATAAAACATGTCGTAATGGCCTTTTTCAAAAGGCCCGCAAGGCGGCAATATGATATCGGCAAAGCGCGTGGTTTCGTTTAAGTAAGGGTCTACTGCAACATAGAAATCTACGGCTTGCAGCGCTTTCTCCGAATTGTTGCCATCGGCCATAGATAGCACCATGTTACCGGCAAGACCGATTAACCCACGAATTTGATCTTGCCCGGGTGTCAGTATTTCTTCACCAAGCACAGCCATGGGAAATTCGCCTGAAAATTCTGGTCGTCCACTCACGCGCGAATGATAAGTCGCCCAGCTAGAATGCGTTAGAGGACGCGATTCAACGGCGGGTTTGGGAAACATCATGCCGCCAATTTCGTCCATGCTGCCAACAATGACATTGAGTGTCTGCATTAGCCACTGGGTTAGGCCGGCGAACTGCACCATAGAAATGCCGGTACGGCCGTAACAAACGGGTCGTTTGGCGGTGGCGAACTCTTCGGCGATACGCTCAATATCGGTTCGAGCGATACTCGTCACTTCGGCTATCCGATCGAGATCGAACTGGTTCACTAAGGGAGCGATTTCATCCCAACCGTTAATGTGTCCGGCCATTCGGCCAGGTTTGGCGAGGCCTTTGGCAAAGATGACTTGAATTATGCCTATCAGAAACATGGAGTCGGCATGAGGGTGAATAAAGTGGTGTTCATCCATGTACTTGGCCGACTCGGTGCGGCGCGGATCGATCAGTACACATTTGCCGCCGCGCTCGCGAATGTCATTCAGTTTTTTCCAAGTATTCGCCCCCGTGGACATCTGTGCACCGTTCGACACTTTGGGATTAGTCCCGAGCATTAAATAGTAATCTGTCCGATTAATATCAGGGATCGTGCACAAAAACTGGTGCCCCAACATATGGTGCCAAACAAAGTTATGCGGCATTTGGTCCACAGTGGAACCCGTAAATACATTTCTCGAACCGAGAATTTTTTGTACCGGTGGAACCGATAGCAAAGCGCCGAGGTTGTGAGCGGTGCTGCGACCCCAGTAAGAAGCGAGGCTGTTCATGCCGTGCTCATTCTGGATATTGGCCAATTCACCCGCAGTGTAGTCCAATGCCTCTTCCCACTCGACTTCAATCCAAGTGTCGTCTGGGCTTTTCTCTGCCGGGTTTTTACGGATACGCATGAGCGGTTTTTTCAGTCGATCGGGGCAGCTGTGGATGTCCTGGATCCCGGTTGACTTGGGGCAGATATTACCTTGACTGAGTACGTCATTTTTATCACCGCGTATGGCGATAACTTGCTCGCCATCGTGTTCTACTTCGATACCACACATGGTTTCACAGAGATGGCAGGTACGGTAGTGGAGCTGGCTCATAGCGGTTATTCTCGCGGTAAAGTGTGATCTAATTTATGCATAATGAGGGATAATTGGATTTCGAAAATTGAACCACAAGGCATCTACTTAATCAACAAGTATTAAGTCGAGTGAGCTCGGTAATTTGATTATTGTTAAGCGCGGCAGCCATCTCCGGGCAACTGACTAAGGACTGGGCTGCTGAAGCAGGTCCGCAATACCCTGCACCAAAGTATGTAAGAACACAGAGCTGGGTATGCGATCGGCCTGAATTAAATAGCTTGCGAGGCCATGGATTAGCATCACTCCCGCCAACATCAATCGCGTTTGGACGACTTTGGGAGTGCTCGAGTTTGTATGCTTTACCATCAGTTTCTGCAGTCGAAGGACATCAGGGGCATTCTGATCGCGATGAGTCCTGAGCTCACGATAACTTTCGGAAGTCATCAGTTGACTATGGATTTTCAAGAAAGCATGTCCATCTTCCTTCTGATCCAGCAGGGCAGCTACAGGAAGAACTAGTGCTTCAATAAGTTGGTAAAGAGTGAAATTGCCTCTGGCTTCGAGCTGATCCAACATCGATGTGCGACGCAAAGCTATACCGATGGCATGCTTATCGAGAACGGCATCCAGAAGGCCTTGCTTATCTTTAAAATGGTATTGCAGCGCACTGCGATTTTTCTGCTTAGCTGCCTTTGATATATCCAATAGGCTAGTATTGTCCACGCCATACTCGGCAAATAATTTTTCCGCGGCGTTGACAATGCGCTTGCGGGTGGCAATAGTATCTTTACGCAAAGTACGGACTCTTTGGTTTTAGGGACTAACTTTAGTGCGGGGATTATTCCATAGCCATAAGTCTCAAACAACAAACTATGCTCTGCTACAAACGCTAGACATGATTAACAAAAAAGCTTTCTGACCGAGCACCTGTTACACCATGTGCTGACCCGATAAAATAACAACGCTCGAAGATTTGTCTCTAAAAGACCAATTATGGCCTCGCATTATCGAGCTCCTGCCTGTATTCGTAGAATTCAAGCCCCGCTCGATCAGACAAGTTGCACCACGTAGAAGTCGCAAAAAATATACGATCGTTAACGACTTCAACATTACGCACACCGTTAGCACAGGGGTTCCCAAAACCATTTTTGGTCAATATACGCGCCGGTCCATTGCCCTCGAAAACCACCAAATCACCCCCCGGGACAAAGTCATCCTCCATGCCTTTATTAACCATATCCGACTTGGCCCAATCGTAAAGTACACGTGCCTCGCTGGTATCCCGGAAATGCTCCCAAAACGGTATGGGCAGGTAGAAGCCAGGCGTTAAAAGCAAGCGGCTTGCATCGGCTTTAAAAAGTAGGTCATGTGCCCCTGAAAAAGCATCAAAAAACCCCCAAAATAGTTGCCCGTCTTTACTCAACGATGTCCAGGAATAGATATTCCCCGGATGACCCATGCCGGCCTCACCAAAAAGTGGATCGACATCGAGTTTGTTTTTTACGGTATCCCATTGGCCAGATTCATTGGCTACACGAAAGTTTTTGTAACCATAAAGTAACTCCGGGTTTTTGTTGCCCTGAGTAATAGCATCAAGGTCTTCGATTTTCATGCGAAAAATGGAAGAGGCGCGCCACTGGTTTCCTATAAATTTCTCGAGCCCGGCATCAGTTTTAGTCAGTTGGTCAAATAAATCTGGATCTGCTTCTTTGAAGTGGGAGTACCCTGCGCTAGTACCTTGATGATAGGTGCCAAAATAGATATAGCCATTGTGGAAATTTGTTGTCCCCCACTTGGCACCCCAGCGGCCTTTAACATCCGGGTCATATCTGTCCATGTTAAAGACTACTTCAAACTTCATCGGTTTATCTCGTGTCCAGCCGCCTACGGGAATAGGTTGGGAAAGAAGCATAACGGATTCATGCTTTGAGAAATCTCGCTCAGCAGTATCGGGATCATACAAATGCGGGTGAGATGCAGAAGACATAATTAATCGTTCTGACCCATCGACATGAGTGAACTGTTTAAAGTCACCGATCATGCCAAAGTTGCCGTCTAATTCAGGAGCCGATACAACATCCCACCCCGCGCCGTTACCATCTCCAGTTTGTAGGTAGTTACCACCTTTAAAGGGTTCCTCGGGTGTGCCTACCCAGCGCAGCATGACAGTTGGCCCTTCACCATTTTGAGTCATACCGGTTTCCGCACCAATAATAGTGTAGAACCCTTCATCACCATGCTGATCGGTTAGGGCGGTAAAGCGTCGAGTGGTATCGCCACGCAGTTCTCGATAGCCTAAGAAGGAGCGTTCCTTGGCATTAAAAACAAAAATACGTAGCCATCCTTCGCCGCCACTGTGCAGATGGTGGCCGGCGAAAAAAATTAAATCACCATAGCTGCCAGCGGCCCTCAAGCCCATAATAGATAACGCAGTCATCTCGTCATGGCGTTGTATTGCTTGCGCATACTCCTCGCCACCGCTAGTCAAAGTTCCCTCGTGTATCAGTTCCTGAGTACCTTTTTCAAGGTCAATGGTATAAATCAAAGAAGGCGTTGACATGACACTCTGTACCGAGCAGGCGGTAAATTCGCTTTGATATGTATTTAGATACATCGGTAAATTAAGATTTTGAATCGGCCAAACACACCAGCCCTGTGCGATGGTACCCACCCACATTTCGCTTTCGCCATAGGATGCCGTCCCCCAAGGGTAGGATGAATTGCGCTTGGGTTTAAAACCTTCGGGCATGTTTTTTTGCCAATCAATACGCGCATCTTGTGTATTGTTGCGGCTGGTAACACTTTCAAATGCTTCGTCAATGGGTGCCTGTGCGGTGAGTAGAAACGGGCCATCCACAGACGAGTCGGATATTGTATTTTGAGAAATCGACAGTAAAAGCATCAGCGTTACTGTCCTCAATACTGTGTTCAAATATTTTTTCAAAATCAGGACCTGTATAATTTTTATAGTGCTATTCACAACATGAAAGAATCGATGGGAGATTTGCTGCGCTTAAAGCTTTCTATTTTTATCACAATTCCCTAACAATAAAATAGTAGCCGTTAGCCGGGTTAACTCCATTCTTTATTGCTGGCGGGATAGGAATCTTAGCCAAAGTATTGCCGATAATCCGGCGAAGGCTTCGTAGCCAAGAACGCCCCAGGTATATAACGTTCCACTATCATCGATGATCAACCCATAACCCCGACTCAAGGCCATACTGCTTCCAAGAAAGGCCAATGCAAACACAAAGTGATAAAAGTAACGTCGCTCATAGAGCGCGTAGGCCGCCATTAAGCCCACTGCAAGCTGAAAACCACCGTACATAACACGCAGGTCTGTATTACCCGTTGCATCAATGCTCGTAACACCGATCATTGTGGCGATTTGAGAGGTGTCGAAAATACATATCAGCCCCCATGGTATCCATACAAAGCAGGTAAAGAGTAAATAGGGTTTAATGTAATTCACTGGGAATCCTATTGTTATTGAGGCAATTTAAGTACAGTAAATGAAAGTCAATCTTGCGATGAGAGATGTTCAATCTATTCGGGTTAAAGCAATATAGAATCGCTAGTTTCCATAATGTAAAAGTAGTGCGAGCCTTCACTCTACTGGCCTGCACACAATTACTTCAGACCATAACACCTACAGCCGCAAATACAGCGGCGACCAGTGCAAAAACAACAACTTCGGCCATTGGCGCCTTTCCCAATTTTTCTATCACGTCGGGATGCCGGCACAGCGGTATACGCCATAGACTGAGCAAAGCAAAGCCCACGGCATTCGGCAGTGCTAATCTCTCAACAAAAACGGGATCAGATGCTGCCACAATTAACATCAAACCCCAGACCACATTCAAGCTTGCGCAAAAAGCTAAAAAGTAATGTAGAACACCGTCTTCTCCCAGTGCCGACTGCCCCTTGATAAGAAACTGGAACGGCGCGACTGAAATGAGCGCACCTCCAGCCAATAAAATCCATCCAATGACACTGACGAAAGTCGGATAGTGCTCAATCATATAACTTACTCCACTGCTTTATTTATTTTGCTCGAGTTTAGTCGAATGCTGAGGGTTTAATCGCGTGCGCCCCCATATCGATCCATAATGAAGTCGATTCTCTTCATCGATCAGCATGGCGGAGCCAAAGCTATTAAAGCGCTGGCCACCCAAGGTATAGTGAAAAGATTCTTCGCCCGTCTGCCAATCCAAGGACTCCAAAGTCCACTTTCCTTCTCTTGCTCCCACTAAGTATATCCGGTTGTTACCGAGGCTAACCGCCGGTACCGCATTCGGTGAGCTCACCTTCGTGTTAACCCAAGCATTTTCCAGTTGCTGCTCTAAAGGGTTCCAAACAAATTTTTGTACGCCAAAAGGCTGGTAGGCGGGTTCGTTCCCTAAAAAGCCAACAATCATAAATGCGGCTCGACCTTTTATCCCGGGCGGTGAATTTCGCGGAGCATTGTTGACCACCAACGCGCCATAACCCGCTACTGCTACTGATTGCTCAGACTGTGCCTCCGTTAAATTCATCTCACCCATATTGGCGGGTAGATAACCTGCAATCCGGCGAGAAGGTGCACCCTCAAGTTGTCGCCATGCCTTAGGAATACCGTCGCGCCAGAACAAAGTCAGGTTCATCAGCGCATCACCATCAGTGATCACAACAAATCGATCTTCTTTACCAAAGCCCATCAAGCTCGGCGTCGCCCCTGAACCGAGCCCCAAACCATTTCTAAACGGCTCTGACCAGGCGCCATCTTCAGACTTGGTCGAAAAGTCTTTACCCGTCCAAACCACTTTATGCATGTGGTCGTTACTGACAATATAAATACCGCCATCTTTATCGACGGCGAAGCCATTTCTTATCCAACCAAAACCCTCAGACCGATCTGCAAACTTTTCGGCTTGCTCACTATAACGTAATGAGATGATGCGATGCTCACTAAAATCGGGTGATAACGCCACTAGGTCGCCACCGGTAGATGCAATCAATAGCCAGCCGTCGTAACTCATGTTCATGCCAATCATCGTGCCTCTCACTTGCGCGGGCATTTTTCCGCGGCGAACAACAGCGATACCCGAGTCCGGGTTACCGGGCTCGGCGTCACCATAGACGGTGATGCTGCCATCCCGGCTGGCCATGTAGTAGTGATTGTTATTGTCGAGTAAGGTATACATCCCCGCCATATTACCCAGCAATGTTTTGGCGGCACCGAAAGCAACTGCAAGCTGCGCCTGACCGTTAGTGGATTCTAGCTTGTTGATTAAATCGTTGCCTGTCGTCACTGAGTGATAAGGCATACCTTTAACTTTTAAGGTTGATATAACGGCGTAAGAATCGTAATCAACCTTGGCAATTCGATCGACGCCGTTAGACCAGATGACCCGTCGCCCGCCTTTGTAAGGGCTGGAGGTGAGCCCGGCTAAATGAAGCATGCCGATGTCGGCATAATCGATTTCTTTGCTTTCCAATTGCCTATTATTGTCAACCGGTCCCGCTACATCGAAGCTGCCCTGTTGAGCAGAGGTGCCGTGGCCAATAGAGTAAGTTGAATTGGCCAAGTAACTATTCTTTGGCGGCATGTTTTCTGTTGCAAGCGCTATGTTACTGAAAATTAGTAGAGACCCCAGTATTAAAACAAGCTTAAACGTCATTGCACTCTTCATTTCTATTCCTCGGCTAACAAATGTTCTCACTGTTTAATTACTCACAACAATAAGAGCGTTAGATTTAAGTTGTTTAATTGCATCAATGGCAATGGTGGGTATCCAGAAGATGCATTACATTTAGTTACTACAGCTAATTTTTAGGCAGATAATCTTCTGCAAGGAATGTTGCCTTTTGCCATAACTTTTTTGCTAGTGCGCTATCTGTTGCGTGGCCGACAGCGGCTTTTGGATTACAGTCGGCAAAGTGTTCGCCATTGATGCCTTCAAGTGCTGGGTGGGTTGCAGCCCAACACTGCGTCGCTGCGCCCTGCGGGATCGAACGCATAAACGGTCCGCCAAACTTGGATATGAATTTTACCTTGAGGGTTTGTGTATCACTCGCCAGCTTTGTTCTGATAAGGCCGGGGTGTATGGCACTGCTTGTAATATTCGTTCCCTCAAGACGTTCGGCCAACTCTCTATTCATTAACATGACTGCAAGCTTTGAGTGCCCATAGGCATTGAGCCCATCATAGCCGCTATGCCAATCTAAATTATCAAAGAGAATACCTTCTTTTTTAGGCGAGGTGACATAAGCGCCGCTTGCAACCAGTACAATGCGAGCGCTAGGCGCGGCTTTTAATAGTGGCATCAAGTGATTGACCAATACGAAATTACCCAGAAAATTAACCGCGAACTGTATCTCTAGTGGTTCTTTGTATTTGTGAATAAGAGTTAGAGGCGGGGCCATAATACCGGCATTGTTAAGTACAACATCTAAAGATGAAAACTGTTCACTAATCGCGTTAGCACTGGTGATAATTGAATCAGGGTCTGACAAATCACAAGCAAATGGCGTTGTCGTGCCTGGTACCTCATCGCAAGCTTTTTTTGCGGTTTCTATAGTACGATCGAGCGCAACAATATGAGCGCCGCGTTGGGCTAACACCCGCATCGATTCAAACCCCAATCCAGAGCTGACGCCGGTAATTAGGATGGTTTTGCCTGTTAGATTGGCTCCTTCTGTTACCTGTTCGGCGGTCGATTTTCGGTTGAAGCCCGATTTAAAAAGTGGTGCCAGCGGCATATCTATAAATCCTTAAACGGGTAGAATAAACTCAGCGGCCATTGTGGGGGAGCTGTTACTTTAGGTATAGATTTTTTATATTAACAATCGATAACAAAATATTTTATTTAGCGCGGAGAGAGTAAAAGTAAATGGCTCAGAATTGGTCACTATCAGATATACCCGATTTATCAGGCAAGACTGCGATTATCACTGGCGGCAATACGGGGTTGGGATTGAAAACGGCGCTTGAATTGGCTCGTCGGGGAGCTGAGGTTGTGATTGGCTCGCGCTCGATCCAGAACGGCAAAGACGCCGTTGCCACTATTCAATCGGAAATTCCAAACGCGAAGGCTAGTTATTGGCAGCTAGATTTGACAGAACCTTTATCGATTAGCGCTTTTTCCGACGCTTTTTTAAATGGGTATGATCGCTTGGATATTTTATTGCATAACTCAGGACTCGGAATGCATCCTGTTTATGAGCTTGCCGTAACGGGCCGGGAGTTGCAAATGCAAATTAACCATCTCGGTCATTTTTCGCTGACCTGCAACTTGATGCCGCTCGTTACAAAAACACCGAATGCTAGAATCGTTCAAGCTAATACGGTACCTTACTATAAAGGCAATATTGACTTTGATGACATTGATTGGGCAAAGCGAGAATTCAATCAAGCGCAGGTCTATATTGATAGTCGCTTGGCACAGATCTTATTTGCTAATAAATTGAACAGAGAATTCAAGCGTGCTGGCATCGATGCGAAGGCGATTTCTATGCAACCGGGTTTGGTTGCGACAGAGGGATTAATGAGTTCGGATATTGGCGGAGGTTGGCTGATGAAAAAGATGGCTCAGTCACTTGTAAAGGGGTGCCGTACGCACTTGCAGGCTTGTACAGATCTAACCTTAGATACCGATCATTTTTTGGAGCCCAAATTTGTAATCACAGGGAGGCCAACACCGAAGAAGTTTAAGGCGCCGGCGTGTGATACGTTAATGGCCGATCGCTTAGTTGCACTGTCTGAAGAGTTAACCGGCATTGAACTCAAAATCATGGAGTGATTGCTAAACCCCGTCTGCGCCATTCGGAATTACCGCTGATATTAACTTTTCGATGGGGTATACCATATTGGCGAACTCCAAGCGCGCTCTTGAATTGTTTTGGGTAAAGTATCGTTGTCGCATTCGGCGGGACGATTATCGGCAGGCAAGTCCAAGCACTGCCACGTAGTATAACGGCAAGACGGATTTTCAACCGCACGCATATAATAAACTGCGCTATCGTCGGCATTAAATTCCGGATCACGCCATACAGTACATAACTGCTGATGACCTTGACCTTGCGGAGCGCAGCTATTTA
>CAJQQO010000363.1 GCA_905480475.1 uncultured Pseudomonadales bacterium
GTTTAACCTCAACGATTCTTGAAGATTTAGGCATTGTAGATACGACGATTGAAGAGCCGGAAGGTGGTGCGCATAGAGATCCTGATCTAGCCGCGCAACGGGTAAAAGAGTATTTGGTTGATGAGTTAGCGCAATTGCAGCAGCTATCTTTGGATGATTTACTCGATCAACGTTATGCGCGTCTAATGTCTTACGGCAATCCCTAAACGCTCGCTGATAAATCCGCTGCCGCGATGAAGAAAGAGCTGCTGCTATTATGAAAGACTTGGTAACAGAGGCTGCGAAAACTCCCTTTGCAAAACACTACCAGCCGTTACTGCAATATAGCCATTGTTTTATTGCTTACAGTGGCGGGCTGGACTCCACGGTTTTATTGCATTCCTTAAGCTGTTTTTTTACCGCCTTGCAGTCCGAAAATCCTGACTCAGTCTCTATTCCGCAATTAACCGCGATACATATTAATCATCAATTGCATAGCGATAGTGCTAAGTGGCAGGAACACTGTGTAACATCGTGTCAGCAATTATCGATTACCTTAATCGCCGAGAAAGTTTTAGTGCAAGCTGATGGTAATGGTATTGAAAGTGCCGCCAGACAAGCGCGCTATCAGGTATTTGAACAGCAGTTAAATTCTGTGCAAGGCTCAGCCTGTTTACTTATGGCACATCATGCCAATGATCAAGCTGAAACTGTATTAATGCGCTTAAGTCGTGGGGCTGGAACCAGCGGCGCTGCCGGAATACCCCAAGCGCGCTCGCTGGCCAAGGCGGATTTAATTCGTCCATTGCTTGCTTACTCGCGTAGCGAGCTTGAACAATACGCAATAGAAAATCAATTGGCTTATATTGATGATCCTTCCAATAGCGATGAAAGCTTTGATCGCAATTTTATTCGGCGACAGGTTTTACCTCTGTTACAACAGCGTTGGCCGGCAGTGGTGGCTAATCTTGAACGCTTTGCCAATATCGCTGCAAGTGATAAGCGGTTGTTATCGGATCTGGCGGAAATCGACTTTGCCACGCTAGATCTTTCTGCGGAAGCCTTTGGTGAAAGCATCGCTGTCGAAACGATTAAGCAATTTGGAACGAGCAGAAAAAATAATATTTTGCGCTTTTGGTTAGCGCAAAAACAAATTAATAATCCGTCTCAAGCAGTAATTGCTCAAATAGAAGCGCTGATTAATTCCAATAGTAGTGAGGCCAAAGTATTACTTGCGAGTGATTTTGCGGGTCAATATCGAATAAGTATTTATCGCGATCGTTTATATTTATTGAATAATAATAAGCTAGAGCAAGCAGCCGAAAGTTTAAATTCGGCCTTAGTTTGGCATACTGATCAAGCGTTAACGATAAAAGGACTTGGCCAGCTGACTGCTAAATTGCTAGAGTCTAACCATGCCGTTATGGTTCAAGGCCAGTATACGGTTGGCGCGCGATATGATGGGCAGAAATATCGCTATCAAGATATGAGCAGGTCAATTAAAAAATGCTTTAATGAACAAGGCATTCCGCCTTGGTTACGCGATTGTTATCCCGTAGTTTATAGTGGTGATATCGTCGCAGCCATTCCCGGTATTTTAATTTGTGATGAGTTTAGGCAAGCCGGTGGTTGGCAGTTGCAGTGGAGCTGGCTTGATTAGTCGCGAATTAGCCAAGCAAAAAATATTATCCGATAAGCCGCCGTCTGGATTTGTAGTTAATAAAGATATTGTTTATCAACATATTGCTTATCAAGATGATGCGCTATTAATTGTAGAAAAGCCCGCTGGTTTACTTAGCGTGCCGGGTAAAGGCTCGCAGGGGCAGCACTGTTTAATCAATCAACTGCTAGTGGACTTTCCCAGTGCGCGAGTGATTCATCGTCTTGATATGGCAACTTCAGGATTAATGGTTTTTGCGAAAACGGCAAAGGCACAAAAAAATATTAGTATGCAATTTGCCGAACGGAAAGTTGCCAAAGCCTATATTGCTATTGTTGATGGCCAATTAGAGTCTTGCGGTAAAGTGGTATTACCTTTAATGACTGACTGGCCAAATAGGCCTAAGCAAAAAGTTTGTTATCATCACGGACGCTCAGCGCTCACTCAATTTGAGAGTTTGGCATATAAGGCAAAAGACCATACTTCCAGAGTTCTACTTAAACCACAAACTGGCCGCTCACATCAATTGCGTGTGCACATGATGGCGATTGGCCATCCTATTGTTGGCGATGAGTTTTACGCCTCCAAAACGGCTTTGGAAAAAAGTCCTCGATTATTATTACACGCGAGTTACTTGGAGTTGCAACATCCGCAGACTAGTAAATCATTAGTCTTTGAATCTTCACCAGCCTTTTAGTGTTATGAGTAGCGGCAGATGAATAGCAGTAAATGGGATAATAAATATCGTGATGCGATAGCGCCGGGTAATGTCTGTCACGTGCTTAGCGAATATAGTTATCTACTACCCAGTAGCGGCAGCAGTTTGGATATTGCCTGTGGCTTAGGTGCAAATGCGTTATTTTTAGCTGAAAAAGGTTTGCAAAGTTTTGCTTACGATAATTCAAGTCTGGGTTTAGAAAAACTAGCGCAGTTTGCGGAGCAGCGCGGTTTGCGAGTGAGTAGCGAGCTTAGGGATGTGGAGCAAGATCTGTTAGGCGAGCAATCATTTGATGTGATAGTGGTTAGTTACTTTTTATATCGCCCATTATGTGAAGTGTTAGTGCGGGCTTTGAATCCCGGCGGTTTTCTGTTTTATCAGACTTTTACTGAAGCCGCTGCGGCTAATGGGGGGCCAAGTAATAAAAAGTTTTTACTTAAGTCTGATGAGCTGTTGTCGTTATTCAGTGATTTGTCCGTGCAAGTTTATCAAGAGAATAGTACTGTTCCCAATCAAGCGCTATTTGTTGGAAAAAAGCTGTAATCATCTAATAAAAACTACTCAGGAAAACCAGACGAAAAAAAATAGGAAGCAATATGTCAATCAACGCAGTAAATGTCATTCATCAAGCAGACAATCATCGCTTTTGTGTCGGTGAGACCGATCCGGTCGCTGAGCTGTCTTATCAAATGTTGGATGCCAATACGGTCAATTTTCTCCGCACTTATGTTCCTGAATCACAGCGCGGCAAAGGTGTTGCCGAGTCCTTGGTAAGAGCGGGCTTGACTTGGGCTGAAAGCGCCGGCTATCAGATGCGTACCGAATGCTGGTATGTTGAAAAATTTCTGGCTTAATCGCTCTCTTAAGCGAATAGAGCTAGTGGTTTAAGCTGGCAGATGAATAATAATTGTAATTCAGATGCTTTTGATTGCTTATAATGGCCGTCAACTTTTCGCTACGTA
>CAJQQO010000364.1 GCA_905480475.1 uncultured Pseudomonadales bacterium
AATAGGCGTCATTACAAACCCACCGGCAGAAGTCGAAACGGCAAAATTCCCAAGGCTCTTCCTCTTCTTTGTTGAAACCATCTCGCTGTAACGGTATTGGCGGCAAGGGCTCCTGCGCAAGTCACAGCCATTGCAATGGGTCCTACAATAGCCAAAAAAATATAAAACAGCGATGTCGTTGCTGCGATAATCGAAAAACCGCAAGCGTACATAATCGCACCGAACAGCATTATGTAGCGCGCAGAATAGCGGTCTAGCAATTTACCCATAATGGGCGACCACATTGCCATGCCCAGCATATTGAGGATTAAACCATTATTGGCATCTGCACGTGATAAATTAAACGCTTCAGAAACCGGTACGACAAATAAGCCAAACACATAGATCGTTCCACCAACGGCAAGCATGGCACATATAAAACCACCCGCCATTACCCTCCAGCCGGGATACCAAAGATTTGATGATTGCTTAGGAGCCATAATTACCCTTCATACCGCAGTTATCTACTGTCTAATATAGGCCAGGTACCATCTCCCACTATACTAATGGAAATCTGGCAGTGACATACCGAAAACTGACTTTATCCATAGCAAAAAAGCTCATTGTCAGAACCTAACTAGAGCAGAACCTAGAGCCTAACTAGGACACGGGCGGTAAAATTAAAGTAGCAAAATCCTGCATGGCAATGATGTCTCGCAAGTTCACCGGGTTTTATGTTGGAGGGAAGTTTATTGTTGTATTCGCAGTTACGCATACCTTCGACTTAGCGATTATAAATAGTATTGCTAATTCTCGAAAGTTTAGGCTCTTTAACTATTAAGCAATTTGTCTTTGGCTAAATTCAATTGAGTGGCTAAAAACTCATTACCACCGCGGTCGGGATGCAATTTTTGAATCAGTCGTCGATGTGCCGTAATAATATCTTCATTACTTGCACCAGCCTCCAGCCCCAAAATCGCAAACGCATGTTCAATACTGATATCACTATCTGTTTGCTGATTACCTTGAGATGCATTCGCCTTGCTTTGCATAAAGCGCTGCAAAAAAGGCAGGCTTCTAATGAGCATCGGTAAGCTAAGGCGAACCACCGCAAGCAAGCTGGCCAGAGCCGCGCCAACCCAATGCACCCGTCCAATTGCCGCCAGCGAAATCAGTAAAATCGCAATGGTGACAATAAACGCTTTTACCGCAAAAGGCCTACCCAATTTGGCGTAGTTGGTTTTTAACCAGCCCCAAAGCACAAAGCCCAGTGCAATCGCGGCGATGATGATAATCAATTTACCCATATGTTTGATCCTTTGGATGCTAGGCTTGCTGTTAACGTTCGGGGCTTATTGTTTAAGTTTGATGCAGCTAGATGCTTAACCAGCCAAAGATCCGTATTCTACGTATCGCTTGGCTTGGAGGCGAATGATTTTTTGATCCCTCTAGCAGCTCGAAAAAATATTGCAATTTATGGCTAAGTCATTGAAATATAAATACAAGCTGCACTATTTGATCTATGGCTTAGTAATTTCTTGGCTATAGCCGTAATTGGTAATTTTGTTTCAATACCATAGAATACCGCGCCTGATTATCGTATCCCCCCGCATTCAAGCTTTTAAAAAAAACGGCAGCTTGAGCAGTTTGAAAAGAAGCGGTTAACAAAACCAAAGACACAGGAAAAAGACTATGGCGGAGCAAAAAGCTACCAATGTACATTGGCACGAAGGCGATATTACTCGAGATCATCGCGCTAAGTTGTTAGGCCAAAAGGGCGCAACTTTATGGTTTACCGGATTATCCGGCAGCGGTAAAAGCACGGTAGCCGTTGCTTTGGAAGGCGCGCTTTATGAAGCGGGTCGTTTAAGTTATCGCCTTGATGGTGACAATGTTCGATTAGGTATTAATAAAAACCTAGGTTTTACCGCCGAAGATCGTACCGAAAATATTCGTCGTATTGGCGAGATCGCCAAGCTATTTGTTGATACTGGCGTGATAGTGCTAAGCAGTTTTGTTAGCCCCTATCGTGATGACCGCGATACGGTTAGAGCTTTACACGAAGCTGCGGGTATGGATTTTATCGAAGTGTTTGTTGATGTGCCGCTAGATGTTGCCGAGCAGCGCGACCCTAAAGGTTTGTACAAAAAAGCTCGCGCAGGTGAGATTAAAAACTTTACCGGTATTGATGACCCCTATGAAAAACCGGATAAGCCCGAGATTCATATCAACAGTGCAGAAATGTCTTTGGAAGAAGAAGTCGATACGCTAATGGCGGCTTTACGTGAGCGTGGTATTTTACCTGAGTAAGGTTTTGATCGCGTCGTAAATGGCTCGACAAAGTGTTTACTCGAACAGTTTTTATATGAGCATAGCTTTACTTGATAAGCATTGCTCAACCCAAATTTTATTTATTCCCGAGCGGAGAAACAGATGATTAAGCCACATGGCGCCGACACTTTAATGCCATTATATGTTGCCGATGACGCAGAGCGCGCGGCACTTGCGAAAGAAGCAGCCAATTTACCAGCGATGACTATAAGCTCAGCGGCCGCAGCTAATGCGGTTATGTTAGCAGCAGGTTATTTCACGCCACTAACGGGGTATATGAATTTGGCGGACTCATTATCCGTCGCTGAAAAATTGCATACTGCTGATGGTTTATTTTGGCCGGTGCCGATTGTCAATCTGGTTAAAGATGCGGGTTCCGTTGCTGTAGGGCAACGTATTGCGCTAAAAGATCCCAACGTTGCCGGTGAGCCTGTGCTTGCGGTAATGAATGTTGAAGCGGTTGAGCAAGTATCCGATCAGCAAATCGATACCATGGTTGAACAAATTTTTGGCACTTTGGATGCCGATCATCCGGGTGTAGCGGCGTTTAAATCGCAGGGTAATGTTTTATTATCCGGCCCCATCCAAGTATTAAATTATTCTTATTTCCAAAGCGATTTTCCTGATACTTATCGCACGGCGGTTGAAATCCGTGATGAGATGGAACAGCGCGGTTGGGAGAAGGCTGTAGCGTTCCAAACTCGCAACCCTATGCACAGAGCTCATGAAGAGTTATGTCATATGGCCATTAAAGAGTTAAAGGCCGATGGTTGTTTGGTCCATATGTTATTGGGTAAATTAAAACCTGGCGATATTCCAGCTGATGTCCGCGATGCCGCCATTCGCAAAATGGTTGAGGTTTATTTTCCTGAGAACTCGGTAATGGTTACCGGTTATGGTTTTGATATGCTGTATGCAGGTCCACGCGAAGCCGTACTGCATGCGGTATTCCGTCAAAACTGTGGCTGTACGCATTTAATTGTCGGTCGTGATCACGCCGGTGTTGGCGATTATTACGGCGCGTTTGATGCGCAAACCATTTTTGATAAGCAAGTACCTGCCGATGCATTGGATATTGAAATTTATCGCGCCGATCATACTGCTTATAGCAAGAAGCTAAACAAAGTTGTTATGATGAAAGATGCACCGGATCATGATAAAGAAGACTTTGTTTTATTATCCGGTACTAAAGTGCGAGAAATGTTAGGTAATGGCATCGCGCCACCGCCAGAGTTTTCGCGACCTGAAGTCGCGCAAAT
>CAJQQO010000365.1 GCA_905480475.1 uncultured Pseudomonadales bacterium
GACTCCAGCTCGCGGCCGCAGCTCCAACCATCATCGCAGCAAGCCCCATCGCAACCGCTATCTCAACAGGCAGTTCAACAGTCATCACAGCAACTATCCGACCAAGAGCGGCAGAAACTGAAACTGGTGATGGAGATTCGCGCCTTTGCGCAGCAGCAACTGGGCCTACCAGTAGGAAAAGCTTATGCGAGCTATGTGGATACCGGCAAAAACTATGTGGTATGGAATGTGTTTGCGGCAGAAGAATTTAGCGTTGAAGCGAAACAATGGTGCTACCCTATTATTGGCTGCGCTGGCTACCGTGGATATTTTAAACAAAGCGCAGCAGAAAAATACGCCGATAAGATGACAGACAAATCATACGAAACCCATGTCTCGGGTGTTAGCGCCTATTCAACCTTAGGTTGGTTTAACGATCCGATATTAAATACTTTTTTAAACTATTCTGAGTTAGATTTGGCCGCTTTATTATTTCATGAGCTAGCGCATCGAGTGGTTTATATCGCTGGCGACACGGACTTTAATGAAAGCTTTGCAACCGCTGTTGAAATATACGGTGTTAAACAATGGCTGCAATATCGTCATTCTACTTTATCCGCTGATCGTTCTTTTGCTAGGCATCCCTTCGATACGCTCCCTTCCAATACGCAACAAGACTTAGATAGGTTTATGCAACGTCTGGAGGCAAAATCACAGTTTGTTAAATTAGTCAGCGATACTCGAGCGCAGCTAGAACTGCTCTATAAAAATAGTGCTCAAACTGATATCAAATTATTACGTCAGGAAAAAGCCAAGCACTTTCAACAATTAAAGAAACAGATTTTTCAATTTGCCGATCAGTATTATCCAGAGACAAATATTAAAGTTAGCGCGACCAATAAAAACTATAAACAATGGGCTAGCTCGCTTAACAATGCAAAACTGATCCCAATTAACAGTTATTACCAATGGGTAGCGACGGTAACAGCAGAGTTAGATAGACATTTGGACCAGCAAGGCTGCCAAAGCGAAATCGATCCCGTATCCAGCGATCATTGTCAGCAAGCATTAAAAAGCTTTTATCAATCGGTAAAAAAGCTAAAAAAACTGGATGCAGACGATAGGAGCAAAGAACTGCTTAAATGGAGTGGCACTGTTGAAGTCGAAGGTATAGACGCAGCTTAGATAGAAACTGGAATATAGAGAGCAAGAAGGCTGATAAGCTAGTACAAGTGAGTTAATGCATAGTCTGAAATCGGAGGGATACATTTTAGAACTGCTGTCGGCCTAAAGAACAAGCCTCCGTGGCCGACAGCAAATATTTTCAAACCAAGTTAATTTAAGATAAGTGCCGTACGCAAGTACGGCACCATTAAATTAAGCTTTAGTTTGACGTCGCGAAATACCTACCGCAACAAGACCCAAGCCCATTAATACTAATGTGGCTGGCTCTGGTACAGCTTTAGGTGAATCATCGAATGTTAATCCCTTTACGTAGAAATCATCATCGAAAAAGTCAGCCCAAAAACGGAACGCAGTACCAACGTAAGTACCACCAAGCGATCGCTCATCATCAAGAACAGTAGTCCAGCCATTGTTGTAAACAGCTAAATTAAAGTCATCATTACTTGATAAGCTTCCGAATGCTGCACCGATAAGTTCAACAGCTGAATCAAAACTAAACAGAATTGCTTGGTCTCGACCACTACCATCGATTTGAGTACTATCACCGCCACCGCTGTAAACGCCTAAGCCTCTGCTTGTCTGGTAAAGCGTACCACCAGATCTCCAGCTGCCCCAACGCTCGATTTGAGATCGTGCTGTCATTTCTAAGCCATCTGATTCAAACGTTTCAGGGCTGCCAATATCGCGCCCGTCGCCGCTTAAGTCATATGACACAATTGCTGCAGAGGCACTAGTAGCAAACACTAGAGATGCAGCAGCTGCCATTTTTACTAACCATTTATTTTTCATGTCTAACTCCTTAAATAATTTTACAGGCGCTTTAGCAAAGCCGATTACGGTATCTTCCGTATTATGTTCCTGACCTAAACGCCAACTTCATATTGTTTGTAAAAACAAAATTTTAGAGCGGTTTGACTTCAAAAGAGAATTCCCCTCACCCTATTGACCTATATAGCAATTATCGCGCCTACATTTTAAATTATGGAAAAATAAATTGATTTATCCTTATATATCAATGGCCTATAAGGAATAAAAACATTTGATTAACATTTTATTAATCTAAAAAATGTGGTACGCATCACAGTAATGTAAAAAAAACCGACACGCGGCAACTTCAAACCGGCCAGCACTAGCGGCGGAGATCAAGACAGAAAATTAGAAATCACTGGTAAATTAGTGCCTTGCAGACTGTTTATTCAAAACAAGCTCGACCCTACCTGAAGTCAATCAAGATCAAATTTGGGGTGAATTGTGTGGCTAACGCACTGAGATTTAGCTCCCGATTTGATATCGGGATAGCTAACCCTCAACAAAACTGAGCGTTGGGTTGCGCTCGTCTTTAATCTCTTCTTGCCTAACCATAGCAACATTCTTCCAACCATCTTGCGCCAATAGATAAAACTTTTTGTCTATGACACCCTGC
>CAJQQO010000366.1 GCA_905480475.1 uncultured Pseudomonadales bacterium
TGCTAAATGGAAAGTTTATATTTATTAATTCCAATATCGATAATTTTTATCGTTATCGCCTTAAGTTTATATTTTTGGGCAGTAAACTCTGGCCAGTACGATGATCTAGATGCCGAAGGTGAACGTTTGTTATTTGATAATGAAGATAGAGCAGTTGCTGATCCTGAAAAGGTAGCGGATAAAATCGATAGGGAAAAAATAGGTGACTGATACAGTATCACTCGCATCCATGTTTATAATTGGGCTTTTAGGTGCAGGACATTGTTTGGGGATGTGTGGCGGTATTACTGCGGCACTGGCTATGGCGGTTGATAGTAAAAAAAAGCCGATGATTTTATTGGCCTATAATATTGGCCGCATTGCTAGCTATACCATCGCCGGTTTATTCATCGGCAGTTTAGGGTATTGGGGTAGCGAATATTTTTTATTAGGCCCATGGCTAGGCATGCTAGCAGGTGTGTTGCTTTTACTTATGGGTTTATATATTGCGGAGTGGTGGAAGCTATTAGTTGTTCTTGAACGCTTAGGGCATATTATTTGGCGGCGTATTCAACCCTTAGCGAGTCGAACCCTACCGGTAAAAACCGGCCGGCAAGCGCTACTTGCCGGAATGATATGGGGATGGTTACCGTGTGGTTTGGTTTATAGCGCCTTGGCCTATGCCGCTACCGCAGCTACGCCGCTTAAATCCGCTGCAATGATGCTGTTGTTTGGCTTAGGCACTGCGCCTGCTGTATTACTCGGTGGAAGCTTTGCAACTGGATTAAGTCGCTTGCTACAGCGCAGCGCATTTAAACAATTGATGGGTTTGATATTAATACTGTTTGGTTTGTGGGTGCTCTGGTCGGGTTGGCAACATTTGCATATGGATCACTCGAGTCATAGCTTGGATGCTGGTTCCTCTCATGAGATTCATAACAGCGTCGATCATAGCTCTCACAACCCTAAGCAATAAACAGAAAATAATAGAGCAGTGTGGGTTGTTTTAAATTTTAGGGTGCTTTTTTAAACCGAGTCTAAGGCTAGGTTAAAAAAAGCTAAGGCAAAGCTTTGATACTGTTAGTTAAATTACATTTATTTGATTTTAATCAAGTGCTACTGATATGGCTCGAAGTATAAAAGCACATTAGCAGAACTAGAAACGCCGATAAATTTTAATATAAGCAGGTGATAGAGTATATGATTGCGCATCTATTTGGATTATTTTATAACCCGCAAAAAGAGTGGGAAAAAATCGCCGCAGAATCTGAAGGCACGATCAAACGCAGCCTAATTTATTTTATATTTTTTGCTATGTTACCAGCTATAGCCATGTTTATTGGTACAACTCAAACTGGTTGGGTTGTCAGTGGCAGTGAGCCTATTCGTATTACCGTTGCCAGCGCCATTCCCTTAGCAGTACTTTTTTATGCAGCGATTATTGGCGGCTTGGTATTTATAGGTTTAATGGTGCATTGGATGTCGGAAACCTATGATGCGGAATCGTTTCCGATCAAAGGTGTAGTGCTAATGGGTTACGCTTTTGTGCCGATTTTTTTAGCCGGTTTATTAGCGGTATATCCGGTTTGGTGGATTGATATCATTTTGGCGGTGGCGGCTTTTAGTTATGCTATTCGGCTGGTTTATTTGGGCGTGCCGACGATGATGAAAGTGCCAGAAGATCGCGGTTTTTTATATGCCAGCGCGGTATTTATGGTGGCGCTGGTTTATGTGGTAGTGGTACTAGTGGCAACGGCAATTCTTTGGGAGTACGTCAGCTTTCCTATCTTTACTAACTAATAGCGCAGATGCTTTGCGATTAGCGCTATTAATCTGAATAAGGCTAATAAATAATTAGCCGTTAACCGCTTTCCCTTCGATATTTTGGCTGGCAATGTATTCTTCATAGCTGCCCTGAAAATCAATCAGCTGCTGATCTTTAATTTCAATCACCCGTGTTGCCAGAGACGAAACAAATTCACGGTCATGGCTAACAAATATGAGCGTGCCTTCGTAATGCTCTAAGGCAAGGTTTAAAGCTTCGATTGCTTCCATATCCAAATGGTTGGTTGGTTCATCCATTAAGATTACATTGGTATCCATCATCATCAGCTTGCCAAATAGCAGGCGGTTTTTCTCTCCACCTGAACAGACTTTTGCCTGCTTCTTAAAGTCGTCTGACGAAAATAGTAAGCGGCCTAAGGTGGCTCGCACGATTTGATCGCCATGGCTAGGCTTGCGCCATTGGCTCATCCAATCAAATAGATTTAAATCACAATCGAAATCGCTAGTACTGTCTTGCGGACAGTAAGCTAAGCTGGCATTTTCTGCCCATTGGATTTTGCCATTGTTGGCTTTTAGCTCATTCATTAGGCAGCGTATAAATGTGGTTTTACCTGCACCATTTTCGCCAATCACCGCGAGTCGTGTACCGGCTTCCAAAATCATATTGCCGTCGCTAAATAATATTTCTTCTTCAAATGCATGGCCGACTTTTTCTAACACTAATGCTTGGCGGTGCAGTTTCTTTTCTTGAGTAAAACGTATATAAGGAGTTGCTCGGCTTGAGGCTTTAATATCTTCTAATTTAATTTTTTCCAAACGCTTGGCGCGTGAGGTGGCTTGTTTGGCTTTTGATGCATTGGCTGAGAAGCGGCTAACAAATTGTTGTAAGTCGGCAATTTCTGCGCTTTTCTTAGCGTTGACTGACTGTAGACGTTCGCGCGCTTGTGTAGACGCCGTCATAAAGTCATCGTAGTTACCCGGATAAACACGAATCTCGCCAAAATCGATATCTGCCATATGGGTACAGACCGAATTTAAAAAATGCCGATCATGAGAAATGATAATCATGGTGCTGCTGCGTTCATTAAGCAGTGTTTCTAACCATCGAATAGTGTTTATATCAAGGTTGTTGGTAGGCTCATCGAGTAACAATATATCCGGATCGGAAAACAAAGCTTGCGCTAGTAATACCCGTAGCTTCCAACCGGGAGCAACTTCACTCATCGGGCCAAAATGTAAAGCTTCATCGATACCTGCGCCAAATAGAATTTCTCCAGCGCGGCTTTCAGCACTATAGCCATCAAGCTCGGCGAATTGCACTTCAAGATCGGCGACTTTCATGCCGTCTTCTTCTGACATTTCTGCCAAGCCGTATATGCGATCACGTTCTTGTTTGATTTTCCATAACTCTGCGTGACCCATAATCACCGTATCGACGACCGAATATTCCTCAAAGGCAAATTGATCCTGACTCAGCTTACCGATGCGCTCATTCGGTGTAATGGTGACATTGCCGGCGCTTGGCACAAGGCTGCCATCGAGGATTTTCATAAAAGTCGATTTGCCGCAACCGTTGGCACCAATCAAACCATAGCGGTTGCCATCACCAAATTTTACCGAGATATTTTCGAATAATGGCTTAGCGCCAAATTGCATGGTGATATTTGCGGTTGAGATCAAGGGTAGGTACCTGTACTTATATGGGGAGTGGCTATCTATCTATGCGTCTATCTGTTGATGAGTCTATGTGTTAGATAGTCTATGCAGCGGCCTAAGGCCGACTGATTAATCAGCGGCGTACTATAGGGATTTGCTGTTGAAGCGTCGAGCGGTCAGTCTGGCAATTATACAGGCTGCGAGCAGCCATTCGCGTTACGATGCTTAAGCGCCTAGGGCGCCGATTACGGACAGCCTCTGCTAAGTAGCTGTTATCTAATTGCTTTTCTTTATAAGCTTTTAATGGCGAGGCTGTTATTTACTTAGAATACTGTTAACTGATATTTTGCTGTTGGCGATAGCTGCTGGGCGCTACACCAATAACTTTACGAAACTGCCGCGAAAAATACAGCGGATCATCGTAGCCTAGGCGCTGGCTAATATCGCCAATGGAACCTTCGGTTTTATCGAGCAGTTGGCATGCGTACTCCATTTTCATATGAATAAAGTGTTTGATCGGTGGGTAGCCGGTGAGCTGTTTGTACTTGCAGCTAAAGTGATACCGCGATAACTGAGCGCTTTTTGCCAGCGTATCCAAATCGAGAGAGCCTTCGATATGTTCGCTCATCAACTTTTGTATTTCATCCAGATTAAAATTATGCCGCGAAAGCGCGGTGGTATTTCTAATCTCAAGCGCTAACTGGCAAAGTATTTGACGCACAAGACTGGCTGCATAAATAAATACACTGTGTTCATAGCCGCTTTTGCGCAAGGAAAGTAGCCGTTTAAAATCGACAATAAATACCGGTTGCGGGCCTAAATGCACTACCGGGTTCTCTTGACGATAATGCAGGCTCTGAATCAGTGCATCAGCCTCGAGTCCATTAAAATGCAACCAGTAAATTGTCCATGGTTTGAGTTTATCAGCGTAATAGCGGTGGGCAGTATTTGCCGGTAATACGATTAAATCGCCAGCGCCAACTTGCATATTGACGTCATCGGTTATCAGCGTGCCTTTACCATCCGAGCAGTAAATTAATAGGTTGTCGTCATGAATATTACGTTCCATTGTATGGCCAGCCGCATTGGGATAATAGCCTAATGCGGTCGGAAAACAGGCCCTTGTGAGTCGATTGTCGGCGAAAAAGCTCAGCATAAAGCCCGGCGTAATATAGCGTGCCGCTTGTTCTGTTAATGGCCATTTGGACGGCTTACTCATAATTAGCTGACCTGAGGGCTTAATAATTAAGCGCTATTTTGCATTAGAAAGATAAATCACAAGATTTTGCCAGTGTGGGCGAGGCCTGATTTTACCCTGAATCGCAAGATAGTCCATGAAATCCGCAATTTAGTCAATTCCAGTTACTGGGTTTTGTATGATAATGTTCTCTGCTGATTTTTATGCCAACACAATTTCATGATCATTTTATCAGGACAGATGTGTTAGCTCGGATTTAGCCCTAATCACCCAACAAGAGAGTTAGCAATGCCCATAGCGGATTCCACTGCGCCTTCTAACGCTGATATTGAAGCTATCAGTCAATTGATCAATCGCGCACGAGTAGCTCAGCAACAGATCGAAAACTATAGTCAGCAACAAGTTGATGAATTGATAAAAGCCATGGTTTGGTCATGCTGCCAACCCGGTGTAGCAGAAGAGCTAGCGCAGCACACGCTGGATGAAACTCAATTAGGTGATTACAACGGCAAGTTTCTTAAAATCTCGGTAAAAACGCGTGCTGCCTTAATGGATATTATCGATGATAAGTCTGTAGGGATAATTGAAGAAGATACTGAGCGCAATATTATTAAAATTGCCAAGCCGGTTGGTGTGATAGGGGCTTTATCGCCGTCGACTAATCCCGAGGCAACCCCGGTGATTAAAGCGATTAATGCGGTTAAAGGTCGTAACGCCATCGTTATAGCACCGCATCCGCGCGCCAAACTTACCAACAAAATAATTATTGATCGATTGCGTGGTGCATTAAAAACCATG
>CAJQQO010000367.1 GCA_905480475.1 uncultured Pseudomonadales bacterium
AATATCCTATCGCAATGGAAGGCGCATTAAAGCTAAAAGAAATTTCTTATATTCACGCCGAAGCTTATGCAGCGGGTGAATTAAAGCATGGACCGTTGGCTTTGATCGATGCTGATATGCCGGTTATCGTAGTCGCGCCAAATAATGAATTAGTTGAAAAACTAAAATCCAATGTTGAAGAGGTAAGGGCGCGTGGCGGGTTAATGTATGTGTTTGCTGATAAAGCTGCGGCGTTTAGTTCTGATAAGGCGATGAAGGTGTTACATGTGCCGAGTTGTGATCCCTTGATTGCGCCAATTATTTATACTATTCCACTGCAGTTGCTTTCGTATCATGTGGCGATTATTAAAGGTACTGATGTGGATCAGCCGCGTAATTTGGCGAAGTCAGTAACGGTAGAATAATATTAATATTGATATGAAAAAGGGCTTCTTTTAAAAGAAGCCCTTTTTTGTTTGAGTACACTAATTGTTGATCTATAAATGTTTACCATTGAGTTCCCATAGCTCACGGGGTTTTTAAAAAATAAGATCAGGGTCAAAACCGTCGGGGGTGGCCCGACAGCCAGTCACCTTTTTTCTACAGCAAAAAAAAGTAACCAAAAAATGCCGTAAACTGAGCACGCAGTTTAATCACGAGCGAAACAGGGTTCTTTGGCGGTCTATCCCGTCTCTCAGATGGCTGATAGCCGCCTGCAATTATTAGGTCGCTTGATCACGGAAGATTTTAAAACCGAGCTGACGGACTCAGTTTTTATTTGCGCTTACTTAAAAACACTTTCTAAACTTACTCGTTGAAACCAGCTAGCTTTTTGCTGAAAGCCCTGCCAGATTTTGTTCCTTGGTGATATACCCAATCTCTCAGCTAGCCCACAATCACCAGTAAGAGTTAGGTAGTTAAATCCCGGATGAATTGTAAAACGCAGCCGAAGGGCTGGGTTTTACTTGTCCTCACATAAAAAAGCGCTGTCTGAACTTGTTTGTTGAAGCCGCCTAGCTTCTTGCTGAAAGTCCTGCCTAACCCTTTGAGAGACGTGATAGAAAGATTAAAAAAACGGTTTCGCTCGTGATTAAACTGCGTGCTCAGTTTACGGCGTTTTTGCCTACTTTTTTCGCTGTTGAAAAAAGTGGGTCGCTGTCGGGCGACCCCGACAATCTCTTGACTCTGGTCTTAAAAAACAACCAGTAAAAGACAATACGCCATTTATAAATGATTTTTCAAAAAAGCCAATTGCCGTTGAATCACCTCCGCATTCACCTTGCCACCATCATAAGCATCAAAGTGATCACCATCAAACTTCCACAATTCGCAGTGTATTATTTTTGCAGCGGTAGCTTCAACATCACTCATCAAAATACCTTGATCGTGTGCCCCGTAAGCAATAAAAACCGGACAGCTAATTTGATCGACTGTATCAATAGGGTTATAGCCATTACCACTTAACAATGCGCGCGCGGGCACTCTATTTTCCCAGCGCAGTTGAGAATCAACCATACTTAAATACGCATCCTTCCAACCCGGGTAACTTAAACCCGCAGCGCCGCTATTGGGGTCGGCAACAATAGCAATGCAATGTTCGCGGCCAAACAATGCACTGACTTTGCCCATTAGGGCATGGCCTAAACCGCTTAGGCTTTTCTTTAAACCTACATGTTTAAAAGCCGAGCGGCTATCACAGTGGGGCACTTGCGCAAGCACTGCCGATATCCCTGAGACCTTAGCCGCCGAGCTAATAACATGACCACCAGAAAATGATGAGCCCCATAACACAATGGTTTCAGGTAAATCGCTATTGGCTTTTACGCTTTCTATCGCTGCGCACCAATCCTCCACTTGTTGAAACGGGTTAATAAACTGTCTAGGGGTACCTTCACTTTCACCAAAGCCACGATAGTTAAATGCCAATACTGCATAGCCTGCTTTTACATAAGCGCTAATGGCGTTACTGGTGCCAAACTGCCATAAGCAACCAAAACCCTGAGCGAGAATAACGGTAGCCGTTGGTGTGTTTGCGGGCATAAATAGTGATGCTTCGCATTGTGTGCCATTACTTTTAAAAAACGAGGCTTGTGGATTTAGTGCGGCTAGATTGGTTGTGTATTGGGCATTGTTCATAAGTTGGGTTCGTTTTTATTGGGTGGAGTTTTTCTTTTAGTATGCAATGTTGGGTAGTTGAGAGTGCTTAAACTTCGGTAAGTCGGTGGTTGTTTGTTAAAACGTTGAGTGTCTGTTCCAGACTGTTTAGAATGTGAGAATACACTCAGATCAGTAGTCACTGGCTTGTGATCTGGGCGCTCTGTTGTAAGCCGTTAATTTCTTAGGGAGTGGAAAAACGCGATCAAGAGCAAGCCCTCTAGAATAAAATGCCATCCTGCTAAGTATTTCTTGTGCGGTTCGCAGTTGCTCTTCGCTAATGATTTAACTGTTATGCTCAACTGTCTGGATAGACTATGCCCGATTCTGAAAGAGCTTTAAAAAGACTAACAGTCACAGGCTTGGTCTTGGCAGGGGTGATTTCTTGTGCAGCCCTAACTATCACTTACATGTCCAACCAGCCCGTCGAGGGCGTAGCTTCACCAGGTGGGGAGTTTATTGCCATACATCGGATTTCAGTTAGCGAATCTAGTTTGCATCCGTATGGAGATTGGGTTGAATTGCGTAAGTCGAAGTATGCATCTGCTCCACCAAATACTGCTAACGCGGTGTTTTTTGGTTCTTGCGTACCGCGTGATTCTTTGAAGTTACATTGGTCCGATACAAATACTTTAAATATCGCGTGTAATCAAGGAACTTGTCCAATTGCTAAGCAGAAAGAAAATTGGGCCGATATACGCATTACCTATCAAATCAGTTTTTCGGATGAGCCCTGTGCAAGTTAAGCAAAACAAGAAAAAGAAATCGGACGCCTTCGACTCCCGTTGCTTTTAACGTTAAACACCAGAGATATGGATAAATTCTTAATCACATCGTCATCTTCAAATGAGCAATTCATTTTCTCTCAAAGAGATGGTGAGTTTTTTAAGTTTGAGGTAGTCGGCA
Source organism: uncultured Pseudomonadales bacterium (assembly GCA_905480475.1). Classification (GTDB taxonomy): domain Bacteria; phylum Pseudomonadota; class Gammaproteobacteria; order Pseudomonadales; family UBA7434; genus UBA7434. Next base: position 3,040 of record CAJQQO010000367.1, read on the forward strand.
AAGCCATAAAGGCAACTAGAAAAGTTTCCACATATACAGATGAATTCGGCATAGCCAATTTATTCAGTAAAGTCAGTGAGCTTAAGTTTATCTGGGATGATGCTGAGATCTGGAAGTCATTGGAGGGTGAGTTTGAAGTTGCGCTCAAATGCAGCTCTACTGGTCATGTCACTATTCAGGTCAAACTTACTCAATGGGATGGAGGCAACGAAGACTGGCATATCATCGTACATCTAAATACAGAGCTGGGTCAGCTCCAGAAAATAGCAGGTGATGCTCGTGCGTTCTTCAGCGCTTAACAACAATTGATTGTGACAGGCCCTAAAAAGGAAAAACAAATCAGTATGTTAAAAATATCGAAGCACTCCTGTCAGGTGACGACGGCTCAATGTAACTTAACCATTTGTCTTTATTGAATGTTGTCATTAAATTGGTATTTTCTATACATATCGCAATAATATGTATAGAAAAAGAAAATAAATATACATCTCTTGTAGGTAATACATATTTTATCTTTAGATTCTTGTTTAAAACTAAAAAGAAAATATTAAGTGGATTGGTGTGATTAGAAGCGAACGGAATCGAATTAATGAGATGAGCTAAGCTAACGCCAACTCTTTATCAGATTTAGAGGCCTTATTGGCGGCATCTCTAGAAGCGGTTTTAACTAACTCTTCGGCTTTGGTCCGAAGTTTGGTTTTGCCCGGCACGCCAATTTTTAATAACTTGGTAATTTCAGCGCGCGGCAATGCTTCGCTAAGATAAAACCCTTGAATCGAATCGCAACCTAGCTCTTGCAGCAAGGTTACGTGATCAATATGTTCTACGCCTTCAGCTATTACCCGCATATCCAACGCATGAGCAACATCAATAATTGCACGAGTGATTGCGGCATCCACTTTATTATCGAGTAAATTAGAAATAAACATTTGATCGATTTTTAAAATATCGACTGGCAATTGTTTTAACAATTTAAACGTTGAATAACCGGTACCAAAATCATCAATGGCAATTTCAATACCCATTGCCCGCAAACCTTGTAAGGTCTCGGTGGTTTTATCCAAGGTATCAATCAATAAGGATTCAGTTAGCTCAATCACCAACTGCTGTGGCGGAAAACCGGTGCGTTTTAAAATACGTTTTATCTGTACCAGCATATCCTGACGAATAAGTTGTTTGGCGGATAAGTTAACCGCGATTTTTGCGTACGGCACGCCGTCTTCATTCCATCGCGCACCATGGCGACACGCGGTTTCCAATACCATTTCACCAATACCCGAAATTAAACCGGCATTTTCAGCAATCGGAATAAACTCATTGGGTGAAACCCAGCCCAAATCATCATGTTGCCAGCGAACCAAAGCTTCAAGCGCGGTAACGTGGCCCGTAGCCAAATCCATTTTGGGTTGATAGTGAACAGTAAGATCTTTACGTGAAATAGCGTGACGTAACTCTATTTCAATATTTAAACGTCGTAGTGATGATGAATTGGAGCTACTACGAGTAAAAAATTTAACGCTATCACCGCCCACGGCTTTTGCGCCTTGTAATGCGGTGATGGCTTGGTGCAATAAGGTTTGTTCGCTATCGGCTTTATTAGGGTAAAGACTAATACCAATACTGGCCGTCGTCATTAATTGCTGCTGCTCGATAAACACCGGCTTGCGAATAACGTTTAATAGTCGGTTGGCGAGTTGTCGAAGTTGGGATGCGTTATCCATGCCTTCAATTAAAACGGCAAACTCATCCGAGCCTAAATGCATAAGCAAATGGTCACCGTTAAGCGCATGGGTAAGGCGGTCGGAAATGACATCCAACAACTGTTGGCCGATTTCCGGGCCTAGCGTCGAAGTGATAGTATTGAAGCGATCGAGATCGATAAACAATAAAGCCAGAGATTTTTTACGGAGCCGAGCTCTTGCGATAGCTAATTGCAATCGCTGTTTTATATCGATACGCCCAGCCAAAAGTTTGGCATTTTCGAAAGCTGCAGCGCCGAATATTGAATCGGCACTCAAGCTATTTGGTCTCGCATTGGATCGCCCCTGATTCCTAATGCGCTATTAAACGCGACAGCGCTTTGATAGCGCAAGTGAATAACTCGTTAAAAAACAATAATTACCAACAATTTCTTAAAATAAATAGCATGTATAGAAATCACACGGTATATTGTCCGACGTTATTTTTTATCTAAAAACTACTTTCAACCGAGACCGCTAAATAATTTTTTTATGGATGTATCCAAAATTCTTGATTCACTAAACCCTGCCCAGCGAGAGGCGGTGTCTAGCGATAATAAAAGTTTGTTAGTACTTGCTGGTGCTGGAAGCGGTAAAACCAGAGTGCTGGTACATCGCATCGCCTGGTTATTGCAGGTGCAAGGTGTACCCGCTTCGGCGATTATGGCGGTAACCTTTACCAATAAAGCGGCTCGTGAAATGCGTTCGCGTATCGGCGAGTTACTGCAACTCACACCGCAAGGTATGTGGGTTGGTACTTTTCATGGACTTACTCACCGTTTATTAAAAACCCATTGGCGTGATGCCGGTTTGCCAGAGAATTTTCAAATTCTTGATAGCGATGATCAGTTACGCATGGTTAAGCGTTTATTAAAAGAGCACGAGCTAGATGAAACGCGTTTCTCTCCAAAATCGATTCAATGGTATATCAACGGCCATAAAGACGAAGGTCGACGAGCAAAACATGTTGATCATCACAACGACCCCTATGAAAAAACGCTGGTAAACATTTACCAAGCGTATGAAACCGCTTGCGAGCGATCGGGTCAGGTTGATTTTGGTGAGCTATTACTGAGGGCGCATGAGTTGTGGTTAAAGCAGCCGTCTATTCTTAATCATTACCAGCAACGCTTTCAATATTTATTGGTTGATGAGTTTCAAGATACCAACACTATTCAATACGCTTGGCTACGCGTGCTGGCCGGTAATGGCAATACCATCACCGTAGTGGGTGATGATGATCAGTCAATCTACGGTTGGCGTGGTGCCAAGATAGAAAATATCCAACAGTTTAGTGAGGATTTTCCCGGCACAACGATCGTTAAGCTGGAGCAGAACTATCGTTCCACCTCGCGAATTTTGGATGCCGCTAATGCGGTGATAGCCAATAACCCTGATCGCTTGGGTAAAGAGTTATGGACCGACGGGGAGCGTGGTGATCCTATCCAGCTCTACGCCGGGTTTAATGAGCAGGACGAGGCGCGGTTCATCGTGGAGCGCATTCAGTCACATGTAAGTAATGACTTACTTCGTTCTGAGCAGGCAATTTTATACCGATCTAACGCCCAGTCGCGGGTGCTGGAAGAAGAGTTAATCCGGGCCGGAACCCCTTACCGCATCTACGGTGGCCAGCGCTTCTATGATCGCTTGGAGATTAAAAACGCCGTCGCTTACCTAAGGTTGGCTTATGGCAGCGATGACGACGCCGCATTTGAACGCGTGGTGAATACCCCTACGCGTGGCATTGGTAACAAAACCGTTGAGGCAGTTCGCTTGCGCGCGCGTGAGGCGAACACCTCTATGTGGCGTGCTTGTCTGCAGTTAATCGAAGCGGGGGCTTTAACCAACCGCGCGGCGACGTCTTTAAGCAAGTTTATGGAGCTGATCAACGATTGTGCAGAGGCTTCGCGAACCTTATCGCTTGAGGAGTTTGCCAATTTTGTTTTAGAGGCCACAGATCTAATGGCTTTTCACGGTAAAGAAACCGGAGAGAAAGGTCAGGCTCGAGTAGAGAACTTACAAGAGCTGGTTAACGCCACCCGCCAGTTTGAACCCGAGGGCGATGACAGTACCGCGCTTAGAGAATTTTTGGATACCGCCGCACTGGATGCCGGAGATCAGCAAGCCGATGAGTACACCGATGCCGTTCAGCTAATGACACTTCATTCGGCTAAGGGCTTGGAGTTTCCGGTGGTATATCTTGCCGGTGTTGAAGAAAATCTTTTCCCGCATAAAATGTCGGTTGAAGAGCCGGGCAGGCTAGAGGAGGAGCGTCGGCTTTGTTATGTCGGCATTACTCGCGCTATGCGGCATCTTTATCTTACTTACGCTGAGTCACGTCGTTGGTATGGTCAGGAGTCTTTTAATGCCGTCTCGCGTTTTGTCCGTGAAATTCCCGACGATTGTATTGAAGAGGTTCGGATCAATGCCAGTATTACTCGGCCTTTAAGTGCGCGCTTATCCCATGCTGCAGAGGGCCACGATACCGGTTTGGTTTTGGGCCAAAGGGTGTTGCATTCGGTGTTTGGCGAGGGTGTGGTGTTAAATATTGAAGGGCAAGGCAGTAACGCCCGAGTTCAGGTTAACTTTAACCAAGAAGGCAGTAAGTGGTTGGTTGCGGCTTATGCCAACCTTGAAGCGGTTTAAAGTTTTGTTGATAAATTAAATCCCAGTTGAGAAAAACAATGACAATATCTGTAAGAACATTTTTATCAGTAGTTCTATCCACTGCGTTAATAATAATTCTATCCGCCTGCGGCGGTAGCGATAATTCAAGCACTCAAGGCGCTGCTGCGGAGCAGCAAACGTTTAAATGGAAGTTAGTCACCACTTGGCCAAAAAACTTCCCCGGCTTGGGTGTGGCGCCAGAGAACTTTGCCACGCTAGTTGATCGCATGAGTAATGGTCGATTGAAGGTCAAAGTCTATGCGGCTGGTGAAATTGTTCCCGCGCTTGAAGTGTTTAGTGCAGTCTCAAGTGGAACTGCTGAGATGGGTCATGGCGCCGCTTACTATTGGAAGGGCAAAATACCGGCAGCACCGTTTTTCACCTCTGTACCTTTTGGCTTAAACGCGCAAGAGATGAATGGTTGGCTGCACCATGGTGGTGGTCTTGAATTATGGCGTGAACTGTATGCGCCGTTTAATCTTGTCCCGATGGCGGGTGGTAACACGGGTATTCAAATGGGAGGCTGGTTTAATAAAGAGCTTAACTCCATCGATGATTTTAAAGGCTTAAAAATGCGCATACCCGGCCTAGGTGGCGAAGTATTTACTCGCGCTGGCGGAACAGCCGTTAATATGCCCGGTGGCGAAATTTTTACCTCCCTGCAAACCGGTGTTATTGACGCGGCTGAATGGGTCGCGCCGTATAACGATTTGGCTTTTGGCTTTCATAATGTCGCTAAGTATTATTATTATCCGGGTTGGCAAGAGCCGGGCCCAACGCTTGAATTAATTATTAATAAATCCGCTTATGACTCACTGCCAGATGATCTTGTCGCTATTGTTGAAGCCGCTGCACGGACCATCAATCAGGATATGCTGGATAAATATACCTCGCGTAACAATGCTGCACTGATTGAGTTGGAAAAAAGCGGTGTGGAACTGCGTCGCTATCCGGACGAAGTCATTAAGCGCTTGCGTGAAACCGCGCAACAAGTGATGGCAGAAAATGTTGCGAACGATGCGATGTTTAAAAAGATTTATACATCCTACGATGCTTATAGGCAACAAGTCATTGCCTATCACAAAATAAGCGAAGAAGCCTATTTTGATATACGCAATGATTAAGATAGCGCGACGCATCAATAAAATTAAGCACAAGAAAAAATATTTTTACTATTAGCTAACGTTCATCGGAGTAAGCACAATGATAAATGACAACTCAGTTGCGTCCGATGAAGTACTAATCAATGCACCGGCTGAAACGGTATGGCAGGTACTGATCGATTTTGATAATTACTCGCAGTGGAATCCATTCTGTCCGCAAATAAAAGCCGAGCTAAAACTCGGCTCGTCAGTCGAGATGATGACGGACTTGGGTAATGGTTTACAAGAGCAGGTTGAATATATTACTTCTATCGACGCGGGCAAAAGCATTGCTTGGTCTATGAAGAATGATCCCGGTGATCCGGTTCACGCTTGCAGGACGCAAACGCTTAGAGTTATTGATGATAACAGCTGCACCTATTACACCGTTGATGAGTTCAGTGGTGAATATATGCCAGCGATGTTAGAAGCTTTTGCTGCGCATATTGAAACCGGATTTAATCGCTGTGCGCAGGGTTTAAAAAAGCAGGCCGAAAAGCTTTATCAAGATGGCAAAGCCTAGTGGAGATTATTCGCTAAGCTTTTGCAATTAACTACCGTTCTTCACAACCCTCGTTCGACCGTTATCATCAATCGAAACAAACACAAATAGACCTTCGGTAACTTTGATTTTTTCTTCGCTGGCACCCTTGTCAATCCAAACTTCAACTAACACCTGAATAGAGCTGCGACCAATATTGACTACCTCGGTATAGCAGCCAACCACTGCGCCAACATGTACCGGTACTAGAAAATTCATGTTATCGATAGCAACCGTAGCAACACGTCCGCCAGCAACTTTGCCTGCCGCGACGGCAGCCGCGATATCCATTTGCGACAATAGCCAGCCGCCAAAAATATCACCACTAGCGTTAGTGTCTTTGGGCATAGCAATGGTTTGCAATGACATTTCACCATTTGGGATAGGGATATCATCAATACTATTTATATCATTATTCATATCACTACTCATGGCTTGAAAGGCTCGTGGACTAAAATCAATGGAGGTGTAAGGGATTAGCACTCAGTCTAAACATGATTGGGGCGTATGTATTGAGCTACAAGTGGCGAAAAGCGCTAATTGTAAATTTTTCCCGGTAACCATGTGACCAGTTCTGGCCAGCAAGCAATAATTATCAATAATAACAGCTGTATTGCGATAAACGGTATTACCCCACGGTAAATGGTGCTGGTCGCAATGGACGCCGGCGCAACGCCGCGCAAATAAAATAATGCAAAACCAAACGGCGGTGTTAAAAAAGAGGTTTGTAAATTAATTGCGATCATAATACCTAGCCAAACTGGGTCAAAACCCATTGCTAATAGTATTGGCCCAACGATAGGAACCACCACAAAAGTAATTTCGATAAAGTCTAAAATAAAACCAAGTAAAAAAATCACCAGCATCACAACGATTAATGCGCCAATTTTGCCGCCCGGTATATCCACAAATAAAGACTGCACCAACTCATCGCCGCCATAACCTCTAAACACTAATGAAAATACCGTTGCCCCCAGTAAAATCATAAACACCATGCTGGTGATTTTTAAAGTTTCTCTCACCACTTCTTGTAGTCGGATGTAATTCAGCTGACCTTTGCCTAATGCAATCACTGCCGCGCCAAATGCGCCAACACCTGCTGCTTCGGTTGGCGTTGCTGCACCGGCTAAAATGGAACCCAACACAATAAAGATTAAAACCATTGGTGGTAACAAGCCGCTGAGAATACTTATAGCGGAGGTCGATCGCTCGGCGTTTTTATAGGCAGGAGCGACATCGGCTTTAAGATGCGAATAAATAAAGATATATAAAAGATACAGCGCAACCAGAATAAGTCCGGGAATCAATGCGCCTACAAATAAGTCGCCGACCGAAACTGTTTTGGGACTAAAAATACCTTGGTTGATTTGTGCTTGTTGGTAGGCGGTTGACATAATGTCACCCAATAAAACCAAGGCAATGGATGGCGGAATAATTTGTCCTAAAGTGCCTGTTGCGCAAATCGTGCCGGTAGCCAGTGCTGGATCGTATTTTTGTTTTAGCATGGTAGGTAGCGACATCAAGCCCATAGTCACAACGGTAGCTCCAACGATGCCGGTGCTGGCAGCGAGTAACATACCAACAATCACAACGGCATAACCCAAGCCGCCGCGTAAGCGACCAAACAGTGCAGCCATATTTTCCAACAAGTCTTCTGCTAGTCGAGATTTTTCTAACATCACACCCATAAAGATAAATAGTGGCACGGCCATTAAAGTGACATTGGTCATGGTGCCAAAAATGCGACTGGGAAAAGCGCCAAAAAAAGTTGGATCAAAAACACCGAATACCGAGCCTACTGCGGCAAATATCAAGGCGGTGCCAGCTAGAGAGAAAGCCACCGGATAACCTAGCATCAGTACTAGGCAAACCATAAAAAACATAACAAGCGGGATATATTCAATCACAATTATAATTTCTGTAAGCCCAAGGTTTATTGATTAACGGATAGGTGGATATTCGTTGCTGGCTATTGATCGTGAAGTATCATTACTGATCGGCACGGTTTGGTAAAAGCTGTAGCCCGTTTCTAGCGATCTCTGCGATACCTTGCAGGATTAAGCTTATTGCCAATAGTGGGATTAAGGTCTTAAGTAAATAAACAATGGGTAGGCCGCCGGTATCCGAGGATTGCTCTTTCATCGACCAAGCCTGTTGCACATACTCAAGACTGGTCCAGAAGATAAAACCACAAACCGGCAATAGCAGCAGCAAACTGCCCAATAGATTAACCAGCGCTTGGCCGCGTGGACCAAAGTTACGATAGAAAATATCCACTCTCACATGGCCATCAATCTTAAGCGTATAGGCCGCGCCCAACATAAAGCAGCTGGCGTGGATGTAGCTGACTGACTCCTGCAGTGCGATCGAGCCGATATCAAAGCCATAACGGAGGATAACCACTAACGTCTGGATCAGCACCATTGCGACCAGTAGCCAAGCGATTGAAACACCGGTAAGTTGAGTTAGCCGGTCAATAAATGCGATAACACGAGAAATGCTGCCGGTTTTATTAATCACTTATACCTCATGGGTAAATGCGCTGCTTACTAGCCTGTTATTAAGCAAGTTAAGCAGTGTTGATAAACAATGTAGAAAAACAAACCAGTTGCGGTGCGGTAGCCTAAGCTGGCAGTAAATTTTTCGTGCAAACATCTTGTTGTCAGTAGATGCTATCGAAGTACCGGTAGCAAGAGTGCATAAACCTGCCTTGCAGTGTTCTTATGTACTTGCTCTGCGTGTCATAATAAGGTCAAATCAACCTTTAAGAGTATCTGCCATTTATTTTATGCTTCATCTTGTTTGATAGCAAAAGGGGTAAATGCTAAAAGCATAAGATATCTATCAAAAGGCATAAAGAATAAAGCCGACCTGCTAATAATGAAAAACTGTCGGCATTATAACGGGTAGATACCATCGATACCTTCATCTAGACGAGAGCTGTTATGCAAAATAATTTGATCAACCACCAATCAGTATTCGCGCGCTTTGTTAACGCTACGATAAGCCGATTGACGGTCACAGCACGATTACTTGTTATTACCGCATTGTTTGGGGTTTTATCAGGCTGTGAGCAATCGATGAGTATCAGCGATGAGGAATTGCTCGAACGCATTGAAGAATGCTTAAGTGATTCGCTGACACCAGGCATGGCCGTTGCCTGTGGCAACTACCAAAAAGAATGTAAGCGCCGCGGTAAAGCGACTGGCAACTATATTTGCTAGCGTAAACGGCTAGCGCCTCAATCTGACTAACGGCAGCTCGATCTAAGCGCGAGCACTTTTTGTTGTAGCTGCTGTTGGTTTTCTCGCCCGGCTTGGGCCGCTTTCTGGTAGTACTGGCTGGCTTTCGCACAGTCGTTTTGCTCTTCTGCAATCTCACCCAGCTTAATTAACGCTATCTGCGTAGGCGCTAGCGCCAAACTGGCTTGCAAGTCTTGCTCTGCCGACTGATACGATTTTAATTCATAGCGTAAAATCCCACGGCGTAATATCGGCGCATAGTATTGATTATTAAGCGCTACGGCTTTATCGAGTGATTTAAGTGCATCGCTAGAGCGGTTTAATTTGGATTGCGCAAAACCCTTAACCTCATAAAACTCACCTTCATTAGCCTCTATTCTTATTGCCTTATCGGCAAGCGCTATTGCCTCAGCATATTTTTTCTCGCCAATAGCCTTTTTGGCTTTATCGGATAAATCGTAGGCCGGTTTGCGACGCATTAACTTAGAGATCTCTTGTTGAAAGCGTGCCTTGCCGCGATCCCCGCCGCTTGGCAGACCCCAGGCCGTTTGTTCGTTTGCCGCGACGCGCGACTGCGAAGGTGGATGCGAAGCAAACAAGGTGCTAAAAGCATCGGCGCTGCGGCCTTTGGATAATCTAACAAAGGTCTCTTGTAAGCTAACCGCCGCCTTGGGGTCGTAACCCGCAGCGCTCATATATTGCATGCCGTATAAATCGGCCTCTAATTCGCGGCCACGGCTATAGCGCGTTTGCCCATACAAGCCGGTATACGCAATGCCTTGCTGAAGCGCTTGATTGCTATAGCCGGAGCTTGATAGCAACACACTAGCCGCCATCTGCCCGACGGAGATCAGTGAGCCAACTTCCTGACTTTGAGCGGTATGCCTAGCATCGGCATGAACAATTTCGTGAGCAAGTACCGCTGCCAGTTCAGCTTCATCCTTTAGCTCGACCAGCAAACCACGATGGATAGCGATCTTACCACCGGGTAGCGCCCATGCATTGGGCGTAGAATCATTCAACACCACAAAGTCATAAGGTAGGTGTGAGCGTTTGCTATACTGCGCTAGCTTCTTACCGATCGATTGCACATAAAGGGTTAAGTCCGGATCAATAACATAGGGTCCGCCGCCGGCTTGTTGCTGTTGGCCGTAATGTTGTTCGCCGATTTTGCGCTCCCAGTTTTCATCGACCCATGAAAGTTCCTGCTTGCCCGTCACCGGATTCACTGAGCAAGACTGTAAAGTGGGTAATAGGGCGGTAAAGCAAAGTAGCGCTAAAGGTAAAAGAATTCGCTTGTGCATAATGGGTTGGCCAGTGATTAAAAATGATCTGTTTGGTTTAGCTAATATATCGCAAGCAATGTTATAAATACTTGTTATAGATGCTGAATTCAGCGTCGTTTAAAACGTCTACACAAGATAGCAAATAACGATCAGGCTTATAGTAAAAATTGAGTTTAAGTTTTATTGCGAAGCAAGGCAAAATGCAAGCATTAGACAGCAAATTTTGCGAAAATTTTACTCTGATGGTAGTTTGTTAAATATCGATTTCGCGGCTAAAAAGCGAAACAATCCAGCAACCCGGTGTAAAAACAATCTGTTTATATCACCTAAACCTATGAAAAGGCATTACTTTATGCTCGTAGTAATTTCACCCGCTAAAACTTTGGATTTTGAAACGCCGGCAATTACCAGCACGGTGAGCAAGCCGCAAATGCTTAAAGATTCCTCGGGCTTGGTTGAGCTAATGCGAAACTATGCTCCCGATGATTTGGTCAATCTAATGGGTGTGAGCCAGAAAATCGCCGAGCTCAATGTAGAGCGCTTTCACAATTGGCATACGCCATTTAATAAAAACAATGCCAAGCAAGCCTTGTTAGCGTTTAAAGGCGATGTTTATACGGGCCTGGATGCGGATTCATTTAGCGAGCAGGACTTTGAATTTGCCCAACAGCATCTGCGGATTTTAAGTGGCTTGTACGGCATATTAAGACCGTTAGATTTGATTCAGCCCTACCGTTTGGAAATGGGCACCAAGTTAGAAAATAGTCGCGGTAAAAACCTTTATGAGTTTTGGGCCGATCAACCCACAAAGGCATTAAAGAAACAATTAACTAGTCTGGAATCCGAAACGCTAATTAATTTAGCCTCCAATGAATATTTTAATGTGCTGGATAAAAAATTATTAGCAGCCAATATTATTACGCCGGTATTTAAAGATTTTAAAAACGGCAAGTATAAAATCATCAGCTTCTTTGCTAAAAAAGCACGAGGCTTAATGAGTGCTTATATTATTAAAAAACAAATTACTGACCCACAAAAATTAAAACGCTTTACTGTTGGCGGATATCGTTTTGATAAAGCGTTATCCAGCGACAATGAGTGGATATTTTTGCGCGATGAGCAAAATTAATTGTAATGAAAGCCTACGCCGCATCGTGTGATAAAAATAAACAGGCTATTTTAGAGGTTTTAAAAAGGTATTTGCCCGTGCAAATTTCGTCGGCGAGTTCGCCCGAGACAGTGTTAGAGATAGGTAGCGGTACGGGTCAGCATGCGGTTTATTTTGCCGAGCAATTAGCGCATCTAAATTGGCAGCCAACAGATCGACAGCAGCAGCTTGCCGATATTGAAAGCTGGCGAGCTGAAAGCACAGCTAATAATTGCCTTGCAGCGCTTGCTTTGGATTTAGACGATTCTGAATGGCCGCTTAAAAAGGTCGATCATATTTTTACCGCCAACACCGTGCATATTGTTAGTTGGCCACGAGTGATCAAGTTGCTTGAAGGTGCGGCCAAAACCCTCAGTCTCCAAGGTTACTTTTTTATCTATGGTCCGTTTAACTATCAGGGTCAATTTACTAGCGAGAGCAACGCCGGTTTTGATCAGTGGTTAAAGCAGCGCGATGCCGACAGCGGCATTAGAGACTTTGAATCTATTTGTCAGAATCTGGCGAATGTAGAAAATCAAAGCGACAAGTTAGATTTGATTGAAGATGTCACCATGCCAGCCAATAATCGCATATTGGTTTTTCAAAAAAAGCTGATATCATCATAGGCGATTTTAACAAAGCTTAAGCTATTATTGCGCACTGATATGAGTAAGCCGGAGAAATGATTAACGCATGAGTTTTGCTGATTACAACTCGCTACGCAATCAATTGCTTATTGCAACGCCTACGCTTGCCGATGGGATTTTCAAATCTAGCGTCACCTATATCTGTGAACATAATGAAGATGGCGCAATGGGGATTATTATTAATCGCCCTTCGGATTTAATGATTAAAGATATTCTCGAAGATATTAATGCAATTGAGAATAGCGAATTTGAATCCAGACCGGTCATGCTTGGTGGCCCCGTTGGTTTGGAACGCGGATTTGTATTGCACCAAACTGGGCCGGATCAAATTGAATGGCTCTCCAGTTTGCAAATTACCGATGATGTTGCGCTTACCGGATCAAAAGATATTTTGGTCTCCTTGCTTGAAGGCCAAGGCCCGGAGAATTTTTTATTAGTTCTGGGTTATGCAGGCTGGAGTGCAGGCCAGCTTGAGCAAGAGCTAGTGGAAAACGCCTGGCTTACCTCTCCAGCCACAACGGAAATATTATTTTCAACACCCTACCATTTACGCGCTGCCGCTGCGGCAAAATTATTAGGCGTCGATTTAAGCGCCCTAGCGACTCAAGGTGGCAATGCCTGATTCCAAAACTGCTAAGCCAGCCGACCGGGTCGTTCTGGGTTTTGATTATGGTTTAAAACAAGTTGGTTTAGCTGTGGGTCAAACTTTAACGTCCACGGCGCGTCCGCTTATGGTGATTAAAGCGAAAGACGGCATACCCCAATGGCATGAAATTGAAGCGCAGATAAAACAGTGGCAGCCACAATGTTTAGTGGTGGGTTTGCCGCTAAATATGGACGGAAGTGAAAGTGATATGTCGGTGAGAGCGCGCAAGTTTGCCAATCGACTGCATGGCCGTTTTGGCTTGCCGGTTGAAATTTGTGATGAGCGCTTATCTAGCTTTGCAGCCAAGTCAGAACTGGCAGAAGCCAAAAACACTCATAACGTAGAAGTTATTGATGCTCATGCGCAGTCGGTCAGTCGCGGTAAACGTGATGGCACAGTTGACGCGATTGCAGCCCGACTCATTTTGGAAAGTTGGTTTTTGAAGCAATAGAGGCTAGCACTAAAAACTAACGGATATAACGGCCATGTGATTCATCGGTTTCTTCAAGCGAAAAGCCAGACGTCGAATTATCCAATAGCTCCGCGTTATCTTCACGCTCCAGTTTAATCATTAAGCGTAAATCATTGGCCGAATCTGCATGAGCAATGGCATCTTCGTACGTGATCTCACCACGGGTATATAAATTATATAGCGCTTGGTCAAAGGTTTGCATGCCAGCTTCGCCAGAGCGTTTCATTAACTCTTTCAGTTTCTGTACTTCACCTTTGCGAATTAAATCGGACGCGAGCGGAGTATTTAATAATACTTCAACTACTGCGCGACGGCTTTTGCCATCAGGCGTTGGCACTAACTGTTGTGCAATCATACCGCGCAAGTTAAGCGATAAATCCATCCATAATTGCGGGTGGCGCTCGGGCGGAAAGAAATGCAATATGCGATCAAGTGCCTGGTTAGCGTTATTAGCGTGCAAGGTGCAAAGACATAAGTGACCTGTTTCAGAAAACGTAATGGCTTGCTCCATCGCTTCTTTAGTACGAATCTCGCCAATCATAATAACGTCTGGTGCCTGTCTTAACATATTTTTTAGCGCGACTTCAAAACTCTCGGTATCAATACCGACTTCGCGTTGGGTAACAATACAGCCGTCATGTTGATGGATATATTCAATCGGGTCTTCAACACAAATAATATGGCCGCGACTATTTTGATTGCGATGGCCAATCATTGATGCAAGCGACGTTGATTTACCGGTACCGGTTGCACCAACAAAGACAACCAGGCCGCGTTTTGTCATGGCCAAGTCTTTAACTATATCGGGCAACCCAAGATCATCAATTTGTGGAATATGAGTTTCGATACGACGAATAACAATGCCGGTTAGATTGCGCTGATAAAAAGCACTGGCACGAAATCGTCCAACACCACGCGCGCTAACGGCAAAGTTAAGTTCTTTGGTTTTGACAAATTCCTTGCGCTGATCTTCGTTCATCACGCTCAACACCGTTTCGCGAGTTACCTCGGGTGACAGCGGCGTGTTGGTGATTGGTATCATCTTGCCATTAAGCTTAATGCTGGGCGGCACGCCTGCGGTAATAAACAGGTCGGAAGCGCCTTTTTCAACCATGGTGGTTAATAAGCTATGTATATCCATGAGCGGGTCTCGGCTGTATTTTTGTCAGATCAAATTTTGCTATTTAAGCATTGCTGTTTAAAAGTTCTCTGGCATTTTGGCTTTTTCTCTTGCGGCATCGCGAGAGATGGAGCGATTGGAAACCATATTGGCAAGGCATTGATCCATGGTTTGCATGCCCATGTTGGCACCGGTCTGAATGGCGGAATACATTTGTGCCACTTTATCTTCGCGAATCAGGTTACGAATTGCCGGCGTGCCAATCATAATTTCATGCGCGGCAATACGTCCGCCGCCGGTTTTCTTAATCAGTGTTTGCGAAACTACTGCTTGCAAACTTTCTGATAGCATCGAGCGAACCATATCTTTTTCTGCCGCCGGAAATACATCGACAATCCGGTCAATAGTTTTTGCCGCTGAAGTGGTGTGCAGGGTGCCAAATACCAAGTGACCGGTTTCGGCTGCGGTAAGCGCAAGGCGAATAGTTTCCAAATCTCGAAGCTCACCCACCAGAATAATATCGGGATCTTCCCGCAGTGCCGAGCGCAGCGCTTCGTTAAAGCCGTGGGTATGTCGATGGACTTCCCGCTGGTTAACCAAACACTTTTTACTTTCGTGAACAAATTCTATCGGGTCTTCGATCGTTAAAATATGGTCGTAACGATTGTCATTAATAAAATCGACCATTGCAGCCAGCGTGGTGGATTTACCCGAGCCGGTTGGGCCGGTAACTAACACTAAACCTCTGGGGACTGCGGAGACATCTCTAAACACTTGACCCATACCCAAATCTTCCATGGTTAATACCTTGGAGGGAATGGTACGGAATACAGCGCCAGCGCCACGATTTTGGTTAAAGGCATTAACCCGGAAGCGGGCAACGCCGGGTACTTCAAAGGAGAAATCCGTTTCCAGATATTCCTCAAAGTCCTTACGCTGGCCGTCGTTCATGATCTCGTAAATCAGGCCGTGGACTTCTTTATGATCTAATGGCGGCAGGTTAACGCGTCGCACATCGCCGTCGACGCGAATCATTGGCGGCAAACCTGCTGAAAGGTGTAAATCAGAGGCGTTTTGTTTGGCGCTAAACGCAAGTAATTCTGTGATATCCATCAATTAATCCTGTGCTTTGTCTTAGGTCGCGATAAAGATAGTGATAAAGGGTTTAAAATTGCCAGATGATTTAGCTGCAAACCGTTTAAAATCAGGCACTTGTTAGATGAAAATCGCGACATCTAGCAGCCAAGCGCAAAATTTTGCTTAAACCATTGCTTAATACATCAGGTAAAACATAAGTTTAATGATAGCTATTGAAAAAAATATTGCCGCCGTTCGACAAAGAATTAAGCTCGCTCAGGTAAAAACTTTAGCTGAGGGTGAAGTAGTTACTGCTCTGCCCGAAAATATGGGTCAAAGCATTGATCAAAGTTCACCGCTATTACTTGCAGTGAGTAAAAAACAGCCTGTATCGGCAATTAATCAGGCAATTGACGCCGGCATTCGAGATTTTGGTGAAAACTATTTGCAAGAAGCCGAAGCTAAAATTGCTGAACTGCAAGGAAAGTCGCTGATCTGGCACTATATCGGCGCGATTCAATCGAATAAAGCGCGTGCTATAGCGAATCTATTCGATTGGGTGCATAGCGTTGATCGGCTAAGTATTGCACAGCGATTAAGTCAGCAGCGTCCGTCGCATCTTGCGCCGTTAAATATCTGCCTGCAAATTAATATTGATAATGAAAGCAGTAAGTCGGGTATCGCGCCCG
>CAJQQO010000368.1 GCA_905480475.1 uncultured Pseudomonadales bacterium
GTTTTATACAGGAAGGTAAGGCTGAAATTGCTTTAAGAGCTATTCGGCTAATGCTTTCGCCAAATGCCATGGTGTTACGCGACGGTAAACAGATAAGCGTGTCGGCTGCAGAATTAGTGCCTGGTGATGTGGTGCTATTGCAATCGGGCGATAAGGTACCCGCTGACCTTCGGTTACTTCGTGTCAAGGGGTTGCAAATTCAGGAGTCAGTGCTGACCGGTGAGTCTATAGCAGTAGAGAAAAGTACTAGCCCTGTCTCAAAGCAAGCCATGATTGGTGACCGTAAATGTCTCGCTTTTTCTGGAACGCTGGTCACTCATGGTCAGGGAGCCGGTGTGGTTATTGCCACCGGTGCGCAAACCGAGATTGGCCATATTAGTAAACTGGTCGCCGGAGTTGAATCATTAACCACGCCATTATTACGACAAATGGATCAGTTTGGCCGCTGGCTGACGCTGGTTATTTTAGCTATCGCCGCGATGACATTTATTTTTGGTTTGCTGGTTCGTGATTATGGATTAGCTGATATGTTTCTTGCTGCAGTAAGCCTTGCGGTGGCGGCGATCCCTGAAGGTTTACCTGCGATTATGACCATCACGCTGGCGATCGGTGTACAGCGAATGGCGAGACGCAATGCGATTATTCGTAGGCTACCCGCAGTGGAAACCTTGGGTGCAGTAACGGTTATTTGTTCAGATAAAACCGGTACGCTAACTCGCAATGAAATGACAGTTCGTTTGCTCGCAACGGCTAACGACCTATTTGAATTTAGTGGCACCGGCTATGACCCCCAAGGTTCAATATCATTGTCGGACAAGCTTGTAAGTCCGGAAGAGCAGCCACTGCTGTTAGAAGCCATCAGGGCGGCGGTGTTATGCAATGATGCCTCACTGGAGCATAAAGAGGCAGCATGGCATGTGAATGGTGATCCAATGGAAGGCGCTTTATTGGTTTCAGGCTTAAAGGCTGGACTGGATATTGGCGCAGAAGCCGAACACTATCCCCGCATCGATCTTATCCCTTTTGAATCCGAGCATCGCTTTATGGCGACACTGCATCACGGTCGCCATTATCTTGATCACAGCGGTCACAACGATCACAGGAGTCACAACGGTGATGCGGTTATTTTTCTTAAAGGTGCACCAGAACGACTATTAGCTATGTGTGCTTATCAGAAAGCCGTTAATACTGAGCAGCCAATAGATAGAGAATACTGGTTAAACCTTATTGAAGAAATGGCAGCCAAAGGTCAGCGAGTATTAGCCATAGCAGCAAAGACAGTAGACAAGCGGCAAACCTCGCTAGCATTTAGTGATTTGGATAATGGGCTAGTTATGCTGGGTATGTTCGGCTTAATTGATCCACCACGCGATGAAGCGATTGAGGCAATTAAGTTATGTGGTGAAGCCGGTATTCGCGTGAAGATGGTAACGGGTGATCACGCCGCTACAGCATGCGCTATCAGCCGACAATTAAAACTGAAAAATGTCGAGGAGGTACTTACCGGACAGGATCTTGAATTACTCGCTGAGGACGAATTACGCAAACGTGTTCTCGACGTTGATGTGTATGCGCGAGTTAACCCAGAACATAAGTTACGTTTAGTCAGCTTAATGCAGAAGAATAACTTAATTGTTGCGATGACCGGCGACGGAGTCAATGATGCCCCGGCTTTAAAGCGTGCTGATGTAGGTACGGCCATGGGCCGCAATGGTACCGAGGTGGCCAAAGAGGCTTCTGAAATGGTACTGGCCGATGATAATTTTGCCTCGATCGCTCACGCGGTAGAAGAAGGGCGCACGGTTTACGACAACTTAAAAAAAGCTATCCTCTTTATTCTGCCAACCAATGGTGGAGAGGCGCTGATTATACTTGCCGCTATTTTGTTTGGTTTTCATCAGCTACCGTTAACGCCGGTGCAAATCCTATGGGTCAATATGGTGACGGCTGTCACTCTAGCACTATCACTGGCTTTTGAACCACCTGAACAGAATGTTATGCGACGTAATCCACGCGCTGCTCATGAGCCGATGTTAAGTGCCTATTTGATATGGCGTATCTGCTTTGTGTCGATTATTTTAATGATTGGAACATTTGGTCTTTTTATTCGGGAGATGGACGATGGCATGACAATTGATTATGCGCGAACCGTGGCGGTAAACACGCTAGTTATGTTTGAGATGTTTTATCTATTTAACTCGCGTTATATAAAGGACTCGGTATTTAACTGGGACGGATTAACCGGCAATCGCTATGTGCTGATGGCCATAGCGATACTCGTTGTTTTCCAGTTAGCGTTTACCTACCTTAAACCAATGCAGTTGTTGTTTGGTACAACGGCAATCGCCTTTAATACCTGGCTAAGTATTCTACTTGTTTCTTCCTCGGTGTTATTTTTAGTTGAGCTGGAAAAATATTTAGTTAGAAAACTATTTGGTGAGAAATAGCTTGCTCAGAAAAAGAAAGTATAGATTGGATCGTTGGAAGCGTTGTGACAAGAACTGGAATTCTCTACTTTATGATAATGAGTTTTTTGCTTTCCTTGTGAATTAAAAATAGTCATCAGCGATTGAGGTAAAACGCTGAAGACGACGCTTAAGTTTTTGATTGTCTCTACGTAGCTGTTCCATTTCTTCAATTAGACTTAATGCCAGCGCGATTCCCGGCCAATCGATATCCAAGTCACGATGTAATCGAGTGGCTTTTTTTGCAATGCTCACGGTTTGGATGCTAAACAGCCAGTCGTCAGGCGCGCTACCGCTGGGTTCCAGAATACCTTCCTCAACGATCTCAATCAGAATTTCGCTGGATAAATCAGTGGCCTGACTTAGTTCAATAAGAGTGAGTTGCAAGGTGTTTACGCTGTTCATAAATAGTTACTCCATTCAGACCGCGGGTCAAAATCTGTTTTATCGGCCAATGCTTGCCAATGCTGCCTGCTGGATTCGCTGCTTGTTTCCGGAATAACAATCTTAAGCACTGCGTAGAGATTGCCACGTCCTGTTTTAGTCATTAAGCCTTGCCCGCGAATGCGTAAGCGTTGTCCGGATTGGCTATTGGCGGGAACAGTCAGCTGTATTTTTGTGCTTAATGTCGGCAGGGTGATTTTTGTGCCTAATGCCGCTTCCCAGGGTGCGAGTGGAACGGTAATGATTAAATCGTGGTATTCAACATCAAATAGCGGGTGAGGGATTAGCTTTATTCGCACATACAAATCACCGTTAGGCATATTGCCAGCGCCAGCTTCGCCTTGGCCTTTTAGACGAATCCGTTTGCCCTCTGAAACGCCAACGGGTATTTTAATTTGCAGCGTTTTGTTTTCACCGTTTAGATGATATGACAAGGGTTTGCTAGCTTCGCTTAGCGTGTCTTCAAGAAAAATTGGCAGGTCGGTTTCTACATCGCGGCCACGGCGTTGGAACTGTTGGGCCTGATCAAAGTGGGAGGAGCGATTATTGTCGTTAAAACCCCCATCAA
Source organism: uncultured Pseudomonadales bacterium (assembly GCA_905480475.1). Classification (GTDB taxonomy): domain Bacteria; phylum Pseudomonadota; class Gammaproteobacteria; order Pseudomonadales; family UBA7434; genus UBA7434. The sequence goes on from CAJQQO010000368.1 coordinate 3,478, forward strand.
AACGGCCACCAAATACCGAGCTAAAAAATTCAGAAAAATCTCCGTCAAACGCTGAGTGGTGACTATCACCAAAGGGGCTTTCAGGCTGCCAACCCGGAGGCGGAGTGAAGTCATGGCCGCGAGCAGCGTATTGCCTTAAGGCATCGTATTCGGCCCGTTTTTCAGTGTCTTTCAATACTTCATAGGCTTCGTTGGCGTCTTTAAACTTTTCTTCGGCGCTTGAATGACTGCTAACGTCAGGATGGTATTTGCGGGCCATTTTTCGATAAGCCGTTTTGATGGCTTGCTTATCAGCATCGGCTGGAATGCCGAGAATATCGTAATAGTCTTTGAATTCCATACCAGCCGTTTTTAGTAAGAAGTTTTCGTTTTATTTGCGCTGTTATCGTCATCTATTTTCACAGCTAACACATCACACTTGGCGCGATGTAGCACTGCGTTTGCTGTAGAGCCTAACAGTGTGCGCAAACCATGTCGGCCATGACTGCCGATAATAATCAAATCTGCCTGCATTGCTTCGGCTTTATTGATGATCATGTCACAGGCACGACCCAGTTCGACAGAAATTTTGGCGTCGTTAATTTTACTATGCATAAGCAGTTTGCGTATCTCATCGTGGGTATGTATTCGCACCTGATCGGCAATCGAGTCGGATGCGCTATTCATAAATCCGGCGGCGCTATAACTTGCATAAATATAGGACGGATCAAAAGCTGCATTGAGAACAAGGACGTTCGTTGCAGCGTTAATATATTTGCTAGCGCCCGCTAACACATGGTCAGGTTGGCCTTCACAATCAAGTGCTATCAATACATTGTTATAAGCTGTCATAGTTTTTTAAATACTCTTAAGTTGTTTATAGCGTGCTTTCGGGGTAACAATTTTAATTGTGGCTGTGATTAGTCTTAAGGGTATTGACTGGGATCAACTTACTTTATTGCCAGCTCTTACCTTGATATTGATCATCGTCAGTAAATAGCGAGAGATCTTATGTAAAAGTTGAACCATATGATCCAACAGGGGCGATGCTGCTTGGTTGATGTTAAGTATGTACTTCGGTTCGTATGGCTTGGGTGGCTTCAGGCTAAAATAAATCTTACGTCCAGTGTAGATCGACGCAAGTTCTGGTGCTGCGTAAGATTTTATCCTGAAGCCACCCAAGCCATACTTAAGATCCTGCCATTTCCCTAAAGATTTTTAAGGTGGGTTTGAAAAATTTGATTTCTGGATATGGCATTCATTCAAGGCATTGATGGTGTGTGCGGAGACCATGCTGAATATTTGATAAGTATCATTTAGGTATTGGGGTAGTTTATGGAACGGCAGTTTATGCAATCGTTTAACAAAGCCACGGTGATAATTGATCCATCGAGAGATGATCACCCGTCGCTGATGCGCGCTTTGCAATGGGATCGATTGTTTGATCTCGAAATAGAGTTGTTAGCATGCACTGTTACCGAGCTCTCATTACTGCAAGAGTATCTTGAGCAATTAGCCGATCCGTTAAACGAGCAAGGTGTCACTGTTTCGATAAAGGCATTAGAAGGGAATCCTAACTACGAAACCTTAGTTCGACATATTTTTGCCAGTCAGCCGGATATCGTCTTTCATAGTGCGCGTTATCATTCTTGGCTATCTCGGCAGTGCTTATCTAATCAGGATTGGTTGCTGGTGCGCTCCTGTCCGGTGCCTTTTTTATTGGTTAGAGATCGCGATTGGAAAAAATCACCGCTATTTATAGCCGCTATTGATCCCTTTCATCATAGTGATGTTCAGTCCATGTTGGATAGCAATATTCTCTCCATGACTAAAGTGCTGCAGCGTGATTTTGATGGCGATTTACGCGCCGTGCATTCGTATAGTCCCATTGAGGCCAGTGGTTACCAGTTTACCGATGTCCGCGGCCAGCATTTTGCAGCATGCGAAAAACTAATGACCACCTTCCAGTTGGATCACGATAAATTGATTATGAAAGATGGTGCGCTGCCAAAAGTATTACCTGCATTGGTAAAGGAGCTTGAAGCTGATGTAGTAGTAATGGGCGCGGTGTCTAGGAGTCGGCCTCAGGATGCATTTATCGGTTATACCGCCGAGTTAGTGATGGATTATTTAGAGTGCGATGTATTGATCGTTAAGCCTATTGGTTTCCAATGTCCTATTTTATTTTTACCTTCGGTATGCAATGCATGATGCAAGTAGATAAGCAGCCAGATAAATTACGGTGCTAAGGGTCCGATTATGGCCGCCACAGCGAATATTATTTCTCTTGATGCACTGTCGCTTAACGACTTGCCGCTGGTTGGCGGTAAAAACGCGAACTTGGGAGAAATGATTGCGCATTTATCCAAAATCGGTATTCGTGTGCCCGGTGGTTTTGCTATTACCACGAATGTCTATCAACAATTCTTATCGAATAATCGATTAGATGCGCTTATTGATAAGTCCTTGGCGCAGTTGCAAGCGGGTGAAAAAGAATTGTCGGAGGTGGGTGCAACTATACGCGCAGCTATTAGTGCCGGTGAATTTAGTCAGCAGCAAAGCGTTGAAATTATCGATGCTTATCAGGCAATGTTTGTGCAGCCAGATCAGGCAATCGTTCCCGTCGCTGTGCGCAGCTCTGCAACGGCTGAAGATTTGCCTGAAGCAAGTTTTGCCGGTCAACAAGAGAGTTATCTTAATGTGCGTGGCATTGATGCGTTATTAGAGCGGTGCAGAGATTGTTATGCCTCACTTTACAGCGATCGCGCAATTGCTTATCGAGAGGAGCAGGGCTTTGCCAGCCGGCAAGTGGCTTTATCAATCACTGTGCAGAAAATGCTAGAGGCCCAAAGTGCCGGTGTGATGTTTACGCTGGATACCGCAAGCGGTTTTCCGGACGCTATTTTAATTAATGCGGCATGGGGCTTGGGTGAAACGGTTGTCAAAGGTAGTGTTAATCCAGACCGGTATATGGTGTATAAACCGTTGTTGGACAACCCCGATTTGTCGCCGCTAATTGAAAAGCATCACGGCAGCAATCAGTGCAAAATGGTTTATGCCAACTCAAACGCTGGGATAGATCATAAAGAAACAGATTCAATATCATCCCATTCAACAAAAATAATCGCGACCAGCGCGGCTGAGCAGTCTCGTTATGTTTTGTCCGATAGTGAAATTCTACAATTGTCTCGCTGGGCATTATCGATTGAAAAACATTATCAAGGTTTTATGGATATCGAGTGGCTAAAAGCCGAGGATGGTTTTTATATCGTACAAGCGAGACCTGAAACCGTGGAGTCCAATGCCGAGCGCGATATCTTGCTCAATTACCGTCTTAAAGAACCCGGTCGCCAGCTTGTAGAAGGGACTAGTGTTGGCAGGGCGGTTGCCAGTGGTGTGGTTTGTTGTCTTGATTCGCCCGCCGAGCTTGGGGGCTTTCCCGATAATGCTATTTTGGTCGCTGCTCGCACTGACCCAGATTGGGTGCCTGCGATGCGGCGTGCGGCGGGCTTGATTACCGATATTGGTGGTGCTACCAGCCACGCGACAATTGTTAGCCGTGAATTGAATTTACCTGCCGTGATTGGCACAGGTAACGCAACACAAGTATTACGCTCGGGTGATAAAGTGACTCTTGATTGTTCCGATGGCGCGGTTGGTAAAGTGTACCAAGGTTGTTTGGATTACGAAGTACAGCGCATTTCATTGGCGGATATTCCGGACACGGATACGCAAGTGATGATTAATGCGGCAATTCCGGATATTGCAATGCGTTGGTGGGCTTTACCCGTGGATGGAATCGGTTTGGTGCGCATTGAATTTATTATCTCTGCACAGATTGGCATTCATCCGATGGCCTTATTATATCCCGAGCGTATTCGCGATCCGCTACTTGTCGACAAGATTAAAAGCTTGGTTGCCGGTTTTACTCAAGCCAGTGATTTTTTTGTTGAGAAACTTGCATTAGGCATTGGCAAAATTGCTGCCTCGCGGTATCCGCAAGCCGTTATCGTTCGCATGTCTGATTTTAAAACGAATGAATATCGCGATTTGCCAGGTGGTAAGTATTTTGAGCGCAAGGAAGAAAATCCAATGCTGGGTTTGCGGGGCGCTTCGCGTTATTACGACCGCACTTATCGCGAAGCCTTTTTATTGGAATGCGAGGCGATTAAACGGGCGCGGACGTTGATGGGCTTTGACAATATTATTGTCATGATTCCTTTTTGCCGTACGCCGGAAGAAGCGGATCGGGTATTGGCAGAGATGTCCTCAGTCGGTTTACAGCGAGGCGAAGCGGGTTTGCAGGTTTATATGATGTGTGAAGTCCCCTCTAATATTATTTTGGCTGAGCAGTTTGCCCAGCGCTTTGATGGTTTTTCTATTGGCAGTAACGACCTAACGCAACTAGTACTGGGTATTGATCGTGATTCAGCTGAGTTAGAACAGTTATTTGATAGCTGCAATGAAGCGGTAAAACGATTGATCGCACAGCTGATTCCCATCGCTCATGAACATGGCTGTAAAGTCGGTATCTGTGGTCAGGCACCGTCTGATTATCCCGATTTTGCAGCATTTTTAGTTGAGTGCGGAATTGATTCAATTTCACTCAGTCCGGATTCAGTGGCAGATAGCAAGCGTCATATCGCCGCGGTTGAAAAACGTTTGGCGGGTAGCAATTAAATGACTTATCGAATTGATGCCTGTCAATATCGCTGTTATCAAATCGCGTTTTGATAGTAATAGGCAACGTTTAAAAATTCAGTCGTTAGAGATCATTGACAGCTTAGGAGCAATAATATTATGCAAGAAATAACTGAAGAGCTTAGTGTCAGCATTACTCGCAGTAGTCGTGAGGCTAGTGGAGCAGCAGATCAAGATACTTATTGGGATTGGCGCTGGGGTGGCTGTGCGCTGGCGGCTTGTTTTTTGTTGGCATTGCTGCTGGTTAAGCCTATTGGTGTATCCACGCAGTTTGTGATTGCCGATGGTGTTATCGCGAGTTTGTTTTTTGATGAGTTAATTGTGGAAAGTGAGACGACAAAATCTGGCTATGACAGCAGTAATATGTATTTGCAAAAAAGTCAGGGGAAATATGCAGCGGCAGTGGCTAAGCCTTTCAATTACGGCTTTGTTTTTGTTATTTGTATGTTGCTCGGTGGTTACTTAGGAAGGCTGTGGCAGAGTAAACATTCTGGCATTCGACCCAAGCAGTTGCCGACATTCCATAATAGACGGTTTGGCAATACGCCAGCGCTACGCTATCTATTGGCTTTTGTCGGTGGCGTTATTGTGCTGTGGGGCGCGCGCTTGGCCGGTGGTTGTACTAGCGGGCATATGATGAGCGGAATGATGCAAACCGCCGTTAGCGGTTATCTATTTGCCTTAGCCGCATTTGCGGCAGCGATACCTACAGCGATCTTTTTATATAAGAGGTAGCTTCTTAGCTAAATACATAAGGGTGATCTGAATAAGATCTAACTACATAAGATCTAACTACATAAGGAGCAACTATGATGGAAATTCTATTGGCTATCAGTTTGGGTACGGCATTTGGTTTTGTTCTACAGCGCATCGGTGCGGCCGATCCTGAAAAAATTGTCGGTATGTTGCGTTTGACAGATTTGCATTTAATAAAAGCCATTTTGCTCGGCATAGGAGTCTCTTCTGCATTGCTTTTTGCCGGACTGATGTTCGGCATGGTTGATACGACGCATTTCAGTATTAAAACCCTATCTTGGGGCGTGTTAGTTGGTGGCTTACTGTTAGGTTTTGGCTGGGCGCTAGCGGGCTTTTGTCCGGGTACCGGTTTGGTCGCGCTTGGCAGCGGTAGAAAAGACGCCTTATTTTTTGTGCTAGGTGGTTTGGTAGGTGCGGGTTTATTTACCCTAATGTACAGTGAGTTCGCTGGTGGAAAATTATTAGCTCCCTTGCTTAATGGCAAGAGCACACTGGTCACTACTGCAACAAATTCTACCGCGCTATTAGATGCCAATTGGAGCCCTATTGCGGCGATTGCCCTTGCATTGCTAATGGTCTTGCTGGCGTGGTCATTGCCCAAGCGATTGTCTTAGTCTGAGGTCTTTAGTTATTCTGCGCCTGCTTGGATTCTAACTGCGAGGACATCGCATTCAGCTTGATGTAAAACCCCATTTGCGGTTGAGCCAAGTATCAAACGCAGGCCATGTTTGCCATGGCTGCCAATGATAATCAGATCAGCTTGCAAGCGCTTGGCTTGTTTAAGAATAAGCTCTGTAGCCTGACCAAATTCGACAATAGCTGAAGTGTTAGCTAAAAAATCCGGATGGATCAACGAGTGTATTTTTTCCAGCGCTTTGATTTTGGTTTTTTGTTTGGCGGATGTAGCGGTATTTTTTAATCTGCCGCCCGCCTTTGCATAGCTTGCATACACGTAAGAGGGGTCATGTTCCACGGCTAATATATCAATCTTTGCCTGATTACTTTTTGCAATCGCCCATGCTTTGGCTAGCACTTGCTCGGGGTCTCCGTAGAGATCGATTGCGACTAATAGCTGATTATATTTTTTCATATTTTATATAGACACAGCTAAACCCTTTTTGACTTTAGATAATAGCCACCGCTTAATAAAATAGTGGCTATTGTTCTTTAGGCCAGTCAAGATCAAAAGGGAAGGGCCGATCTTCCGTATTAAAGCTAAGGTAGCGAATAATCTGATAAGTGTAAGTTGCGAGTTGTTGACCTAACTGTTTTAGTGGTTGATTGCTTTGGCCAGTAAATAGCACCCAGAAAAACTGTACAAAAACTACCGCACCGAGCACTGCGCGGGTTACACCATAAAGAAATATAATCACTAACATAAAAAACAATCTTAGCCAGGTAGAGCCCGATTTAATATTTTGCTTTATCGCATGCTGTTGTTCGCCGCTATTTTTGCTGCTGTCTGCGCTGATATCTTCGCTGTCAACGCCACTGCTATCATTTGCATTGTTTTCATTGCCGTCATTAGACAAATTGATAGTTTCATTGTCGTTTTTTTGTTCATTCATATCAGCGAATCCTCTTGTAGAAAATCAAAAGAAAATGGTTTGCAGATTGGAACGGGAGTTGTAAGCCAGTATTTCCACTAAAAATCGCTGACAGTATATTGTTAGTCGTGCAGGGTTTTAATTGAGGCGGGTCAATTTTATCGCGATTATTTAGCTTGGCTATCTTACTTTCTGCTTAGCTGGCGCGTTGTCAAACTATTTTGGCGGCGTTTCGCTTACTGCTTGGCTTTGATATGTGGTTAATGCTTAGCGGTTATATTAATGATATCAATGCGAACACCTTCTTCAATGGATTCGTCGGGGTAGGCAATTAATTGCTCTCCTGCTGCTAAGCCCTCCAGTACTTGCGCGGCTAAACCATTGCGCTGGCCAATTTTAACCAGCCGACGTTTGGCACGATTATTATCGACGACAAATACACTCCATTGATCCTTGTAACGAAATAAACTACTGGTCGGTATTTGTAATATCTGATCTTGCTGCCAGAGAATAAATTGCGCATCGACGCGGTAACCATCGCCCAGTCGTTGCCACTTATCGGCAGCAGAAGAAAAATCGGCAATAATCAGCACGCGTTGTTCTTCAACCCCTAGCGCTGACACTTTGGTAAATGCGATGGGTTCAACGATGCGAACAATCCCTTCCAGTGCTCCGTTACCACCCCAGCGCTCGAACAGCACTTTTATTCCCGGCTGAATTTTTACTGCATCGATGGACAATACATCAACTTCAACTTCTAGTGCCGAAGGATCACCGACCTCTAACAATAAATCGCCGGTACGTACTGGGCTTTCGCATTCATGGTTAACTTTGAGTACTTTACCTGTAATAGGTGAACGCACCGGTATGCGTTCAACAATAAGATTATCTTGTGTGTTAGCAGAATATTGCAGCAGTGTTTGTGCAGCTTCGAGTTCGTGATCGGCGACATTGACATTAAATTTGGCCGAGCGTAACGCCGCCATACTGCTATTCGCTTCAGCTTGGGCGCGATCAAAGATATCCTGGGCGATAAGTCGTTTGTCTATCAGTTTTTGCAATCGTGCCAATTCAGTTGCGGCCAATTGCGCGGCAGTTTCCGCCGCTTGTGCTTGTGCTACCGCCGCTTGTTTGGCACTGTTAGCCGCAGCGATTTGTGCTTTTGCATGAGCGCGACTGCGTGCATCTAATGCCTGTGAAGCCAGCGGCGAAATATGCAGCAATACTTGTCCCTCGCTGACCGCGTCGCCGACATCAAGATTGTTGCGGCAGGTTACGCCGTCAATAGGTGCTGCAATCACATAGCGGTCAATCAGGCGGGTGCGGCCTTCTTCCTCGATGGTGATTGTCAAAGGCGCATGTTTAACTTCAACGGTAGTCACTACAATGGGCTGGGGCCAAAAACCGGCAACGAGTAGTGCGATAACTAACACACTAAGCAGAGCAATAAACGGGTGTTGTCGCAGCAGCGCTAGCATAAGCTTTACTCCTTGGTTTTTAGGGTCGCGACCATATCGAGGTTGGCGAGTCTATTCCACAACATCAATGCTGACAGTAATGAAGAGGCAATAACCACGGCTGCGGCAAAAGCAAAGGTGTTATTGCTAAGTATCAGCGGGATGCGATACAAATCAGTGGCAAATTGAAAAGATAGATAGGCGCAAAGACCATAACCAAATAATAGGCCGAACGGTATGGCGATAAGAGTGAGAAGACAGAGTTCACCCAATAATATATAGGCGACTTCG
>CAJQQO010000369.1 GCA_905480475.1 uncultured Pseudomonadales bacterium
TATTGGTCCATACACTATTCCAGTGGTAAATCTTGAAGAGCATTTAAACGAGCCTAATGTCAATATGGTGACATGTGGTGGGCAGGCAACTATACCGATGGTAGCTGCTGTTAGCCGCGTTGCTGAGGTTCACTATGCAGAAATTATTGCCTCGGTTTCTTCACGTTCTGCCGGTCCGGGTACACGTGCCAATATCGATGAGTTTACCCAGACAACTTCGCGCGGTGTAGAAGTTGTTGGTGGCGCTAAAAAAGGTAAGGCGATTATTATTTTAAATCCCGCCGAGCCGCCAATGATTATGCGTAACACGGTATTCGCTTTATCTGCGCAGGTAGACGAGAAAAAAATTGTTGATTCGGTTAATGACATGGTTAAAGGCGTACAGAGTTATGTACCCGGTTATAGTCTGAAACAAGAAGTGCAGTTTGAACATTATTCGGCTAGCTCACCGCTGCATATTCCTGGCTATGGCGACTTCACAGGCATGAAATCTTCAATCTTTCTTGAAGTAGAAGGGGCAGCACACTATCTCCCTTCTTATGCTGGCAACCTCGATATTATGACTTCCGCAGCCCTAGGCACAGCGGAACGTTTAGCCCAGTTAAAATACGCCGCTGCGGCTTAAGGAGTTAATGATGAGTATTAATCCTGTAAAAGATAAAATTTATATTCAAGATGTGAGTTTGCGCGATGGCATGCATGCGATTCGACATATGTATTCTATTGAGGATGTGCAAGCGATTGCCAAAGCACTTGATAATGCCAAAGTGGATGCGATTGAAGTTGCTCATGGTGATGGCTTATCCGGCACCAGTTTTAACTATGGTTTTGGCGCGCATACTGATAAAGAATGGATTGGCGCTGTAGCTGATGTGTTAGAGCACGCTAAGTTAACCACATTAATATTGCCGGGCATTGCTGTTAAAGAAGATTTACAGTGGGCTTGGGATATGGGTGTGCGATCAGTTCGTGTGGCGACGCATTGCACCGAGGCTGATGTATCCAAGCAGCATATTGAATTTGCCCGTAGCTTGGGTATGGATACGGTTGGTTTCTTAATGATGTCGCATATGCAAACGCCACAAGGTTTGGCAGAGCAAGCCAAGTTAATGGAATCCTACGGCGCAGAGTGTGTTTACGTGGTTGATTCTGGCGGTGCGCTAAATATGCAGGATGTTGCCGATCGTTTTAAAGCGTTTGGTGATGTGCTTGATCCAAAAACAGAACGTGGTATTCATGCTCACCACAATTTGGCCTTAGGTGTTGCCAACTCAATTGTTGCGGTGCAAAACGGCGCGAATCGTGTTGATGCTTCGCTAGCGGGTATGGGTGCTGGTGCAGGTAATGCGCCATTAGAAGTATTTATTGCTGCTGCTGAGCGTATGGGTTGGAATCACGGTACTGATTTGTATCAATTAATGGATGCGGCTGATGATTTGGTTCGTCCATTACAAGATAGACCGGTACGTGTTGATCGCGAAACTTTATCATTAGGTTATGCGGGTGTGTACTCAAGCTTTTTGCGTCATGCAGAAAAAGCCTCGGAGACCTACGGTCTTGAAACTAGAGATATTTTAGTTGAGCTGGGTCGTCGTAAAATGGTTGGTGGTCAGGAAGATATGATTGTTGATGTTGCACTGGATATGCTGAAGGCCAAAGATCTTGGTATGAGTATTGAAGATTATGCGGCATCTATCGATAAGCGTGATCATGGCGATAAGGCATCAGCGGCTGGTTAGATTTTTAGCTGCTGCTAGCTAAAAAAAACCGCCTTGCAAGGCGGTTTTTTTTGCTTTGAAATAAATGTCTGTTATTAACACCTAAGAGTAATATGCCCGCAGCTTGATGGATTACTGCAGTGTAGAAAATGGATTTTCTGTCTAGCGAAATTCAAATAGTTAATTCAATATCGACCAAATTTTCGCAGTCAGTTACTAGCTCTCTGAGAGGGGTGATGTAACTGAAAATCGACAGCTAATCGCTGCGCCACACCGCTAACATCAAAACTATAGATATTCGTTAGATTGATAGTTTTGCTAATGCTTATTAAAACTTCAGGCTTTTCAATAATATGCAGATAAGGTCTAAGGCTTAGATAAAAAAGATCTAATAATTCAAGCTGCTTTATCTCGTTTAACTTAACTATTTAAAGCGTTTCGTTTAAATATAAGTGATTCTGTCGTTATGAGAATGCAAGAGCACGACTCATAGCTTCAAGATAATTTAACTTCACGACCATCGGAGGTGTCCAATGAAACGACTCTATTATTTAACCAACGAAATTACTGTTGCCGAAGAGGTTTCAACATTGCTACATGCAAACGGTATCAGTGATTGGGACTTTCACGTATTAAGCAAAGATGAAGCGGGAATTAAAAAACATCATTTGCATTCTGCAACACCAATACACGAACTGGATATTCTTCGCTCCGGCGAGCGAGGCTTAATTTCTGGTGCAATTCTTGCCGTGATCATGATTTTTCTGGTCGGGCAATTTACACCGTGGTTTGAAATGTTTGGTTTGTTAGGCGTATTTGGTATTGGCTTAATTACCATTGCGTTTTCAACTTGGCTCGGCGGTTTTGTTGGTATGCAAACCGAGAACTATAAAATCCGTAGATTCCATGATGCGATTGAAAGCGGCTCTTACCTACTAATGGTTGATGTTAACACGCAGCAAAAAGACGATATTGAATCATTACTTGCCGATAAACGGGATGTTTTCAAAGCGGGAGAGGACACCACCTTGGTAATGCCATTTGATATTTCTCCAACAAAGAGTGTCGATACTTAGTCAGCGCAGATAGTTTATTCGATACAGCGTTTTATTGTGTGATTTTGGCCGGCTAGTAACCGGCCATTTTTTTACCTGCGTTTTTGCTTGTTTTTTTGTATGGATTTTTAGATGATATATTATTGTGCTTACTGGCTAAGTCGTTCACACTTTACCCATGATTTCATCTTACTGTTATAGCCTATGAAACGTCTAGCTCTAGTACTACTATTTTTGCCCGCACTAGTGTCAGCAAATGAGACCATTGAAAGCGATAGCAAGTGGGCCAAGGAATATATGCTCAATTTCAAGCATGGAATGCTAATCGAGTATGTTTACAAAGTACTTATTCATAAAAAAGACAAGGTAGAGTTTTATAACAACTGCACCAAAGAATTTGAATATCCAATGCAGCAATGCGGGAAGGGATACAGCCTAGTCACAACCATAAAGCTGCCAGGTCACGATTCTTCTTTGGGTAAAGGTGATCTCCAGATGTATTTCACCTTTAATGACAAGCAGCAACTAGTGGAGAGCATGCATGAGCTTTATTACCCTGCCCACCATTGAAGCTATAACAAGCAAAGGCAGCCGACGCATAAATGCGCGGCTGCTTTGAGCGATATCTTAGGAATAGCGTGACTAAAAATTTGCTTAAGCGGGTTGAAAACTGTCAGGAATGCGCGGGCGTATTAGTTGATGGTGTCAGACCGGTATTACAAATCTCATCCCAAGCCAAAATCCTCATCGCCGGTCAAGCGCCGGGACGTAAAGTTCATGAGTCTGGCATCCCTTTTGATGATGCTAGCGGTGATCGATTACGCGAATGGATGGGGATTGATAAAGAGCTGTTTTATAACGCAGAAAAAATGGCCATTTTACCGATGGGTTTTTGCTACCCCGGCACGGGTAAATCAGGTGATTTACCGCCGCGAAAAGAGTGCGCTAAAAAATGGCGAGCGCCGGTATTGGCGGCCATGCCCAATATTGAACTCATCTTGGTTATTGGTAAGTATGCTCAGGACTATCATTTAGATCCTACGATTTGTGGTAAAGGGGCAGGGGTGACTGAAATTGTTAAAGCATGGCAGCGATTTTGGCCGCAAGCACTACCATTACCGCATCCTAGCCCCCGCAATAATATCTGGTTAAAGAAAAACGACTGGTTTGAAGCCGAGATATTGCCGAGCCTGCGCTCCCGTGTCGATAATTTAATTCGCTCTTAGACTCGAACGATCAATAATAGCCTTCTACTTATCAATCAAACTTAACAAGCGAGAACAATAATGTCAGAGCATGATTCTCTAACCGGCCTTACTCAATCTACTTTTGACTACGATGACACGAGTCGTATGGCGGATACGGATAAAGGTAAGATCCACTACCACGAAGCCGGTACTGGCCCGGTATTATTAATGATTCACGGCTCCGGCCCCGGTGTAAGTGGTTGGGCTAACTTTCAAAATAATCTGCCGGTTTTTGCGCAACACTTTCGCTGCCTAATTATTGATTTGCCCGGTTATGGCAAAAGTGAACCGGTTGAAGGTAATCCCGTTATTGAATGCGTTAGCGCCTGTATTCATCTGTTAGATTCTCTAGGTATTGAACAAGCGCATATTATTGGTAACTCCTTAGGTGGCATTGTCGGAGGTTATCTGGCCGCTCAACATCCGGATCGGGTATCGCGCTATGTCACCATTGGCGGCTTGGGTATGAATCTGTTTTCGCCGTTTCCATGCGAGGGTTTAAATCTGTTAACAGAGTTTGTTGAAGATCCAACGCGTGAGCGGATAGTTGCTTGGCTGCGGTCAATGGTATTTGATCAAACTATGGTGACTGAAGAGTTGATTGAATCACGAATGAAAAGTGCTACCGAAGCGGTTACCTTGGCAACCAGTCGGGTGATGTATTCGCGCGGCTCACAGCAAGCGATGGCGGCGGCTTTTCGTGGTCCTGATGCCGTGCAAAGAATTGCCCATCTTGGTTCAATAACGGTGCCGACCTTAATTACTTGGGGCCGCGACGACCGGGTAACTCCGGTTGATATGGCGTTAATTCCTATGCGGTTAATTCCTCATGCCGAGCTGCATATATTTCCTAATTGCGGCCACTGGGCGATGATTGAGCGTAAAGACGAATTTGAAAACGTTGTTCTGGCATTTTTACAGCGCTAAATGTGGTCATTGGCTTATGGGGCGCAGCAAACTAGCGTAAAATCCTTAGACTTTAAGGCTATAGCCCTTAAAGTCTAAAGTCATAAACTTAATGCTCTAGCACGGAAACCAAGCACATCGACACTACCAGCGCTGTACCTGAAAGCAAAGCTGCGAACGCAGATCCCGAAGCCATTGATAAAATGGCTTCTTTGTCTGGGCAGCAAAAAACTGCTGAATTGAGCGGTGATAGCTCAGATAAAAAGACCAACCCCCGACAACTGTCTTCGCTGCTACATCTTGCCAGTTATCTTCGTCCGTATAAATTGCGTTGGATTGGCGCAATGCTGGCGCTTATGTTTACCGCAGGCATTAGTTTGGCATTGGGGCAGGGTGTTAAGCTATTAATTGATTCGGGCTTTGGTGAAAGCTCGCTAGAGTTACTTGATCAAGCCGTTATTGTGTTGCTGGTTATTGCGGTATTAATGTCCGCCGGAACCTTTGTGCGATTTTATTTAGTCAGCTGGTTAGGCGAGCGGGTTAGCGCGGATATTCGTACTGCGGTGTTTAATCATATCGTAACGCTACATCCCAGTTATTTTGAAACGAATCGCAGTGGTGAAATCACTTCGCGTTTAACCACTGATACCACTTTATTACAAACGATTATCGGTAGTTCTTTCTCTATGGCATTGCGTAGTTCGCTGACAACCGTCGGTGGATTAATAATGCTGTTTCTGACTAACGGCAAGCTGATGTTGATCGTTATGGGCAGCGTGCCCTTTGTGATGTTGCCGCTAATGTTTTATGGCAAGCGAGTCAAAAAACTCTCTCGCGATAGTCAGGATTCTATTGCCGATGTGGGCAGTTACGCGGGCGAAATTATTCAGAACGTAAAGACCGTGCAATCCTATACGCAGGAGCAGCAAGAGAAAACTGCATTTGGTGGGCATGTAGAGCGCGCTTTTGGAATTGCCAAAAGCCGGGTAAGACAGCGCGCAATTTTAATGGCCGCCGTATTAATGCTGGTGTTTGGTGCATTATCTCTTATGTTATGGGTCGGTGGTCGTGATGTGATTACCGGTGTTATGAGTGCTGGCGATTTGGCCGCCTTTGTTTTTTATGCGCTTATGGTCGCAATGGGCGTTGCAACCATCTCCGAAGTCTACGGTGACTTGCAGCGCGCCGCTGGTGCAACTGATCGCTTAGTGGAATTGTTAGAGGTTGAGAGTTTAATTGCCGAGCCAGAAAACCTTAACGAAAGTACGCCAAAGATTAACGCCAGCAATCTTACCCCGGAGCTAGCATTCCATCAGGTAGGTTTTAGTTATCCCTCACGGCCTGAACAGGCGGCAATCAAATCGCTATCCTTGGTTTTACCACAGGGTAAAAGTGTGGCATTGGTTGGTCCATCCGGCGCAGGCAAGTCCACAGTATTTGAGTTGATTCAGCGCTTTTATGATCCCCAATTCGGTTCGATTACTTTAGGTGGTGAGGATATTCGCAATCTTGACCCGAGGGATCTGCGTCAACAATTAGCGGTGGTTGCGCAACAACCTACCTTATTTACCGGTGATGTTGCCAGCAATATCCGTTATGGCAAATCCGATGCCAGCGATGACGAAGTTATCGCTGCCGCCAAGGCCGCATACGCACACGATTTTATTAGCGAATTGCCAAATGGCTATAACAGCTTTTTAGGTGAACAAGGTGTACGTTTGTCCGGCGGACAAAAACAGCGTATCGCCATTGCCCGCGCAGTATTAAAAAATCCACGTATTTTAATGTTGGATGAAGCAACCAGTGCGCTAGATACTGAAAGCGAATTTCAAGTACAAAAGGCATTGGAGCGATTAATGGAAGATCGTACCACACTTATTATCGCTCACCGATTGTCAACTATTCTGCATGCCGATACTATAGCGGTATTAGAGAACGGCAGTTTGGTCGCGCAGGGTAATCATCAAAGCCTGTTAAAAGAATCCGGTTTATACGCCAAGCTTGCCAGCTATCAATTTCGAGAGCAGTAAAAAGAGCTGTCGATTAAACCGCGATAGATGGAAAAGGAGGCATTGAATGGATACTTTTTATTGGCACGATTATGAGACTTGGGGGATTAGCCCGGCAGAAGATATGCCCTCGCAATTTGCCGGTGTAAGAACCGATGCCGATTTTAATATTGTCGGTGAGCCGTTAAATATTATGTGCCGTCCGGCGCTAGATACCTTGCCCCATGCTGAAGCGTGTTTAGTTACTGGTATTACGCCACAATTAGCCGAGGCCAAAGGTGTTAGTGAGCGGCAGTTTTTCGCGGCGATTCATAGTGAATTGGCTAGGCCTGGCACTTGTGGGGTAGGTTATAACAGTCTGCGCTTTGATGACGAAGTGACGCGATATGGTTTTTATCGAAATTTTTATGATCCCTATGCAAGAGAGTGGCAAAGCGGTAATTCGCGTTGGGATATTATTGATATGCTGCGCCTTTGTTACGCGGTGAGACCCGAGGGCATCGAATGGCCCAAACGCGATGATGGCATTGTTAGTTTTCGCTTGGAGCAGTTAACGCAAGTTAATGGCCTGTCGCATGAGTCTGCGCATGATGCTTTATCCGATGTCTATGCAACCATTGATGTTGCCCGTTTAATTAAAAATACTCACCCGCAATTATTTGATCATGTTTTTTCTTTAAGACAAAAACAGCGCGCGCAAGAAGCCTTAGCACTGGGTAGCAATAAACCGGTATTACATATATCGTCAAAATTTGGATCTGAATTTGCTTGTGGTTCCTTGGTTTTACCAATCGCGCAGCATCCTAAAAATAAAAACGAAATTATATGCGTCGATTTACGTTATTCGCCAGCGCCGCTATTGGAGCTAAGCGCTGAAGAGATAGCTGAATTGCAGTTTACCAAGGTGCAAGATTTGCCCGAAGGGATTGATCGCATACCGCTAAAATCCATTCATATTAATCGCTGTCCTATTGTTCTAACACCTAAGCTAGTCGATGAAAAAGTCGCTGAGCGTTTATCCTTGGATTGGTCGCAATGTGAAAAGCATCGTGCTGAGTTAATGGCATTTTCCGGTTTAGCGAAAAAGCTGCAAGCAGTAGTGACGATTAAGCAGTTTGATAATAGTGAAAAAGATGCCGAGGCCTTATTGTATGACGGTTTTATTCCGAATAACGACAAGCCCTTAATGCAGGCCATACCCAATGCCGATGCTGATATTTTGGCCAAATCGGTTTATCCATTTCAAGACAAGCGTTTGCCTGAGTTGCTGTTTCGCTATCGAGCGCGTAATTTCCCAGACAGTTTGAATGCTGATGAACAACAGGATTGGCTGCAATTTTGTCGTGATAAATTATTATCAGCGGATAGCAAGCGTCTTGATGCCGAGCTAGAAAATATCCAGCGTATTCTGCACGATAAAAATGATCAGGATACCGCTGAGGTTTTGGAAAAGCTTACCGTCTATTTGACAGAGAAAAAGCAATTACTTAGCTAAAGATGGTTCGGGGCAATGCTATTCCAGATCTCACAATCGTCTAAATGTAAGCCTTATAGTCAAATCCAAGGCTTATCGATTGGCAATAAGGTCCATTGCAAAAATATGCGCTATTTGGTCAGTCGATTGCCCTGATTTGTATGGCGCATTTCAGCTACTATGCGTGTTTAAATAATCGATTCCACGGCTATCTTGGCCACGGTTTTCAGTTTGGATAATATCCTGTAAAAACCGAATAAGTATCCAGTGAACGTCTTGCGTTTAATTACTTGTTGCTAATGCTCTTTAATATTGTTCTTCGATATTGCACAAGGCGACTAGTTGCTAGATAAAGCGCGGTAAACAAGGCGGTCTTTCTTAGACTTAATTAAATATAAGGTAAAAAAACCATGGCATATAGCGGAAAGGTAGCAGTAATCACCGGCGGTGGCAGCGGCATGGGACGTGTAGCTGCACAAACATTTGCCAAGCAGGGCGCCAAGGTTGCCATTCTTGATGTAAATGAAGCCGGTATGCAGGAAACCGCGCAAGGTTTTGAAAATATTTATCACTACGTTGTTGATATCACCCAGTTTGAACAAGTTGATAATGCGGTTAAATTGATTGAGCAATCATTGGGTCCAATTGATAGGGTTTATAACTGCGCGGCCATTATGCCGTTTGGCAAAATCCTCGAGCAAGATGTTGCAGTGATTCATAAATTAATGGATATCAATTTTGGTGGTTTTGTAAATATCACTAAAGCGGCTTTGCCCGGTATGGTTGCCAGAGGGAAGGGCGATTTTGTCAGCTTTGCTTCCATGGCAGGTATCACACCCGGTTTGTTAATGGGTAGTTATAACGCGACTAAAGCTGCGGTAGCCATGTTTACCGAAGTGGTATATCACGAGAACCGTGATTCGGGTGTTAACTTTGCTTGTGTTTGTCCACCACCAGTAGCCACGCCGTTACTTAATCAAGGTAAAGAAACCGCTTGGCCAAAACTGATGGTTCAGCAAGAAGGTAAAGAGCTATCGCCACAGCAAGTGATTGATGAAGTCGAAACTGCCTTGGGGAAAAATCAGTTCTGGGTGTTTCCTGGTAAGGGTACAAAGATGGGATATATTATGCGTCGTATATCGCCCAATTATATTTGGAACTATGTGCATAAACTTGAAGGCTGGTAAACACTGTTTTTAATTGATTTAATGAGAAATATTATGACTGATTATACAAATAAGGTTGCCTTTGTTTCTGCCGGCGCCACGGGTATTGGTTACGCTTGCGCAGAGGCTTTAGTGCAGCGCGGTGCCAAAGTAATGATTTGCGCAAGACGTGAAGATACTTTGCAAGCGGCGGTAAAACAATTAGGTGACAATGCTAGCTATGTTGTTTGTGATGTTAGCGAACGTGATCAAATGGAAGCGGCTATTGCTGCAACCGTTGAGAAATACGGCAAGCTTGATTTTGCGGTTAATAGCGCAGGCGTAGGTGTGGGTGGCACGATTCTAGATTTAGATGATGGCCAAATGGATGCCTGTATAAAAACCAATGTTAACGGCACCATTTATGCAATTCAGGCGCAGGGGAAGGCCATGCGTGAAAACGGTGGCGGCAGTATCGTCAATATCAGCTCGATAGCTGGACGTGTGGTTCATCCGCTAATGAGTACCTATTGCATGGTAAAAGCCGGCGTTGATATGCTGACCCGTTGTGCCGCCGTTGAATTGGGCGAGTTTAATATCCGGGTTAATTCGATTCAACCGGGTTTGGTTGAAACACCTATGACCGAAGGCTTAGCGGGTGACGCTATTGGTCGTAAAATCTATTTGGATTTAAGCCCGATCGATAAAGTGGGCCAGCCAAAAGATATTGGTGAGACCGCAGTCTTTTTACTTTCGGACGAAGCTGCTTTTATTACCGGCCAAGCGCTTGCCGCAGATGGTGGAGTTACTGTTGGTGGCGGGCCTGATATCCGCGCCATGTTTGCAGGTTAGTTATTTTCTTGTTTGTTGTATTTTGCTTTTGATTCAACTGACTCGAATCAAAAGCAAATATCGGCTTTACTCGGTCCAGAATTAAAAACTCGTCTGTCTATGTGACAGCTATCACAGTTCCGCTCTCGTTTGCCACTCGATTTGTTTATTTTATCTACAGTTAATCAATAGCTGGCG
>CAJQQO010000370.1 GCA_905480475.1 uncultured Pseudomonadales bacterium
TAGCGAAACGTTATTAGGCTCGGCGGCTAGCAACTGAATATCGTCTTTAAGCGAGGCGTAATTATCACTGCCGGCACCACTAATTTCGCGTAATGCTTCAATGGCATCGTCTACGGTATTTTCAGCGGCAACTTTATCAGCGTAAACACTAGAGACTCGCGCCGTCGCTTCCAAATAATCCACCTCACGGCCAACTTGAGCGTCGTAGCGTTTTTTAGCAATTGATTCTTGTTCGCGAACCGCGGCCTCTTCTTTCATAGTGAATTCAAGGTTATCTTTTGCCGCTAGCACCGATAAATAACGTTCGGCCACTTTCAAAACCAAGGCTTGCTGTGACTGTAACAATTTTGCATCGGCCAAGGCACGCGATCGTTTGGATTGGTTAAAACGCATAAAACGCTCCCAATCAAACACTGGCTGGCTTAAGTTAGCGCCATAAACCGTTGTACCAAAATCTGAATTACCCGAACCAAATACATCGATATCCGAGGCTACAATATCCTGTGAGGTTTCGCGCTCTTCAGCATAAATAGATAACTCAGGAAACAAACCACCACGGGCTTGAACAAAACTTTCACGCTCGGCAAGGTGTTGTTGATACGCTTGTAAAAACTTGGCATCAAAATCTTTGGCCCGCTGATAAAGTTTCCAAATAGAATCTTTGGTTAAGGATTTATACACCGGCGCAGAGACAATGACTTCCTCATACTTGGGGTAGTCTTTTTCTGTCTCGGCAAACGACGGTAATGACAAGCAGAAAATACAGATATAAATTGATAGGGGAATAACGGCAGCTATGCGACTGGGTAACCCATCATCAGCTAATCCGTTTTGCGCGCGAGCAATTATTTTCATCTTGTCTCCATTAGTGGCATCTTATTAAAGTATTTTTTAAGGCACAAAACTAACGGACGACCGACATTAAAAATATCGAATCTCTTCTCTTAACGAATAACAATGGATTAGCTAGATTAATGCGAAATGACGCAGACTGAGCTAGGTAATTACCGCGTTCAAACACATAATCCCATAAAACTATTATTCTTTCGCCGGTACCCTTAGGTATTCGACTCCCCGTTAAATATGCGCCTGGTTTTCTAGCTGATGTTTAGCTACCCAGCTTTTTATCATTAGGCGCTCAAACGTACTCATTGCCTTGTTGGTCTAATTTTTTACATTTGAGGGTGGCTATATTAACAGCTTTATTCGCTAATTAAAGCTAATCTTATGAGGCTAAAACTAGAAGACAGCCGTAAGTTATTGTATTTTATAGGCGAGCTAGGCTTTCTAATCAATAATTAGAGATGAGATGGACATGTACAGCCATTAACCCGCTTACTCTGACGCGCCAATAGACCGTAACGGGATAAGAAGGTATGAGCACAGGTCTTAGCTGGATCTGATGCTAATGCATCGACCACCTAACGATCGACCCACTCAACTGCAATCAAATTACTAAACAAAAATTTGCGCTTAAGGCAAACTAGCGCAAAGGGGTAACAACCAATCAAAAGCAGCCCAAGCTAAACGCCTTTATTTTGGCGGCGCCAATGGTCCAGTTTTCATTGGCCACCCAAAATTTAACTTGCGTGATAAAGTATTACGATTGTGTGTGTTATTAGCCTGAACACGTCTTAGTGCGACACCTTTAAAGTGTGCATAACTATTTTAACGACTAATCAACAGCTACCAAATCTTCCCCAAGGCTTACCACTAGCTTTTGGATCAACGAAAGCAAGCATTTGCGGTTTCGCTTGATGACCGGAGCTAGAAACTGCCGTTATCTTTAGTTTGATATTTATTAGCTTTGACAGGCTCAACGAATTGATCAGAAGTATTAAAAAAACGCGTTTGTGGCTGGCCCGAATGAACAGGTCGAGGTGCTGGCGCAAAATAAATATAAAAACGGGATCAATAGCCGATTTATGATAACTGCAAAATTCAATGAATTATAAGGCACATAAAATATTGAACTCATAACTCGCTCAAAAAACCATCTAAAAAAACCTGCAATTGCTACAGACACATCGACTGACGATACGCGCCTTATATCGCGGCTAACACCCTAATAACCTGACCTTCAGATTTAGGCGATCCTCTGGTTTTTCACCTCCTCTCTTAGCAACTTAAGCTCATCGTAAATATCATGCAGACTGATTGCACTGCGACCTTGCTGCTCCAATTTGATCCGGTCACTCTCCTCGTGCAGGGTATTTACAACAATACCAATCACCATATTTAAAAACGCAAACGCGGTGAAAAAGATAAAACTGAGGTAAAACAGCCAGCTCAGTGGGTAAACCGCCATGGTTTCATACATCACATCGGTCCAGTCCTCAAAAGTCATCACCCGAAACAGGGTTAGCATCGCAATGGAGATATCGCCCCAAAGGATTGGATTGATCTCGGCAAAAAACAAACTACCCACCGCGGCGTAGATATAAAAAATAATAAACATTAAGGCGACGACATAGCCCAGTTGGGGCAAAGCCTTAAGCAGCGAATCCAGCAGTAAACGCATCTCCGGCACAATCGATACCATACGCAAGACTCGAAAGACCCGAATCAAACGACCCAGCAGCGCCATCTCACTATTTTCAATGGGTACCAAACTGGCTACAACGATAATCGTGTCAAAAATATTCCAGCCCTGCGTAAAGAATCTGGCTTTCTTTTCTTCACCCAAAAAGCGAATCACTAACTCACTCAAAAAGAACGCGGTAATTGCCAGGTCAGCAATAGTAATAATCTGACTCATTAGCGGCGAAATATCGTAAGTTTTGGCACCAATCAGCAAAGCCGAGGTAATAATGATAACAATCACAAAACCTTCAAACATTTTGTTACTACGAATACGCCAAAAGAAAGCCTGTAGGCGATCTGTTTTCATTTTTACTCCTAACAAATAAACCAAATTAGATATGAGGCACTTGATACAGCGGAAATTAATATTTTACTGCACTGCCTTTACGACGCTGTTTTATTACAACGCTTTATTAAACTATCAAAATAGCAAAGCCAGAACATCAAAGCTCTCGCCCTTTATTTTAATTTTGCCATAATAGCTTTGCAAATCCAGCGGCTATTTCTTTGAAAAGCAGTACTAAATCAGATATTAACTTTTAAATCGCCCACTGAGGGGCAAAAAGTTAATCGCCTAATGGATAAAACGTCAAAGGATACAAATTTGGCGAGCAAAGAGATTTTTTGCTCGCCAAATTTGATTGCAATGGATTTCACGCGCGGATTGTAGAATCAAAACGCGAGTAATAACAGCCCATTCTAGGAGCACTGGCTATCGATTAACTACCTATTCGTAATCAGTCTCAAGCGCAAACTTATCCGGATAGCTCACCGTATACTGATGTTGGATTTGCATCTTCTCACCGGCCGCTAAGGGCTTGCGCCAGACAATCACGCCGGGGTGCTTATCAACATCTTTTTCGCTGGGCGCGGTTGCGCTTCTGGGGATATCGATTTCAATAGCCTTATTGCGAGCAACAGGGTAACGATCATAGACTTCGACTAAAGTCTCGGCCGCACGACGATTGGTGACCTCAAATAAATAATCCACCGATTCGGTAATGCGTTTGCTTATTAAGCCCGCCTTACCTTGCTGCCCCACTTGCGAGCGCGAGCTAACCAGCACTCTTCGATCTTGCCCCATCGGTAAGGTCACTTCAGCTTGCGGTAATACGCTGGGCATTTCTGAAATACCGACATATACGCCATCAACAAATACCCGCATATCGCCAGCATACATAGGTAGCTCTTGTTGGTAGGTGAAACGTGCCGCTAAAAATGCCTCGGTGCTTTCTCTTGGCACAATTTGTGTAACCAGCTCAACATCAATTCCGTCACGCGATAAATCAAAACTTAAATCATCAGAAGATTTATTCGGTACGCTTACTTTACCGGGGATATTGTAGTTCACTGCAAAAGCCCCGACTTCAGCAACATTGCCTGACCGCCTTTCTGATTCAATTATAACTTCCTCAAGTCTACCACCAGCAACCGAATCAGCGACGGCGTAATTTTGCACTCGCTGCTTGCGTAGTCGCCGTTGGCTGGGGTCATATAAATCCAGCACCTCACTAAACAACTCAGGTTTGGTTAATTCATCGCTGGGCTCACTGGTTGATAAGGTAAGCACGACATTGGACCAATCCTCATCGGTAGTTTGACTAACGATCGCCTGCTGCGCCAATATTAATCGTGCGCTATCGCTATCAAGTCGCGCCTCATAAATAGGCTCCCAGCTCGCTTTTGGTTGATAGTAATGCAAAAGAATTTTACTACTTGAAGCTTTTTTTGCAGCAACCGTCACTTCAACCTGACTACTGGCCAAACTTGCGCCGCGTGCCTGCGATAACTCACGCTTTAGTTTTGAAAGGGTTTTATTTAGCTCAGATTGTTTTTGCTTATTACTGCGAATAAGTTGATTAGCATCGTCTGAACCACTTTGAATAATACTTAGCGCACTGTTCCACGATGCAATATCGGTAGAGCCTCTAGCACCGTCAGTCCATGCTTGCTGCGCATAACCTTGTGAAACACTTTCAATAAATTTTAATCGCAACTTAGCTGCTGCAGAGCTATCGACCAGTATTTGTTTATCTTGCTCAAGCTCGACGATTTTAGCTTTTATTTGTTTGACCGTATCATTGTAGGCATCGCGTTGCTGCTGTTTATTAAGCGAGACCTGACCAATCTCCACCGCTTCATCCAATAGCTGAACCTGTACATCAGCTAAGCTCAATGAGCCTACCAAGCCAATTAAACTGAGCGTTGTTTCGCCCGAATTTAAATCAACTGTCGCCGAACGGGTAATCATTGCACCCTCGGGGTAGACAATCACACTTTCAATACTGCTGGAAATATCTTTTGCGAGTGCAATATTCGCCAGCAGTAAGCCGCACAGTGGCAAATAATAAAACAGCAGAGATTTGGCCAGGGAACGCGCCGCGAATTGAGGAGAGAATGATAAGACAAACATATCGATATCCTTAAATGATTTATACAGAAACTTATAGACCGTAAAAAACAGCAATGTTCCTCGCAATAATTACTTCCCTAATTCAACGTCGGCAATGTTCACTATCTCGCTGCAGGCTAAAGAGATGCCACAGTAAATGTATCGCAACTATTGGGATCGCCCGACTTCATACCGGTATTAAACCAACGAATCCTCTGCTCTGATGTACCGTGGGTAAAACTTTCTGGCTTTACGTGACCCTGACCCTGTTGTTGCAATCGATCATCACCAATCGCTGCCGCGGCGGTAATGGCTTCTTCTATATCACCGGCCTCTAACATATTGCGATGGCGGTCAGCGTGATAACCCCAAACGCCTGCAAAACAATCGGCCTGTAACTCTTGTTTCACCGACAGTTTATTGCCCTCAATCTTGGAAGACTTTTGGCGCAGCTGATGCACTTTGGAGGAGATACCTAATAAGGTTTGAATATGATGTCCGACTTCATGCGCGATAACATAGGCTTGAGCAAAGTCACCCGGCGCACCATGGCGATTTCTAAGATCATCATAAAAAGATAAATCGATATACACTTGTTTATCACCCGGACAATAAAACGGCCCCATAGCTGCACTGGCTTGGCCACAGGCTGACTGCACTGCACCGGTAAATAAAATTAATTTTGGCACTTCATAAGTGCGACCCATTTGTTTAAACAGCGGCGTCCAAGTATCTTCGGTATCGGCTAAAATCACTGAGACAAAATCACCCAACTCTTTTTGTTCGGCAGAAATTTCGACCGTTTGCGATTGACCAACTTGTGGGGCGGAAATACCTAACAAACCACCAACATCCAATCCCATTCGCGAGGCAATAAACAAACCGGCACCGATTAATAAAACTGATTTAATACCGCCCTTTTGAATCAGCATTGGCAAAAATCGCATTAGCGGTGATGACATGCCGCCGCTTAAGCCCTGCCGGCCAACACGCTGGCCACGACGATCTTCTACATTTGAACTACGACGACTATTTTTCCAACGCACGGAAAACCACCTTTTATTTTTGGCTAAATACTAGAGATGTAAATGCTATGGCCCAACTGATTAGCCCAGCCGAACTGCCTTTTATAGCAATAACAAAATTGAACAAGGATAATACGATTAATCGACAAAGCTTAACAGCGTAAAGCCAATGGCTTTTACATTGTTATTGCATTTGGACGCTTATTGTATTTAAACCGCCATGGGAATGCGATCAACTTGAGGAAGGATTGTATATAAATTGTCTAGCTCGACCCCTCACCATTAGACAATACAGGACAGAAAGTACTACCTAAATAGTCAAAATTGACTATTTAGGTACTAATAAATATCACTATGCTCTGTCAGATATTCAGCCAGCTTTTGCTCTGCTTGATCACCAAATAAGATTTCACAGGCCTCACGTAAGCCTTTAGAAGCAACCAGCTTATCGTGTCTTACCACTAAAGAGATTTTTGAGCGTCTTCGCAAAAAGTCATCGAGCTTGCTGATCATTTCTCTACGCGCAGCTAATTCTATTTCACCACGCAAGTACTCGGCATTTTCAATTAATAACTCTGCCCGTTTTGGATTTTCGCGAATACCCTCCAATAATTCTAAAGCGTTAGCACCATACCTGCGCCATAGTCGAGTTGTTAGTGGCTCCGACGACGAACTATGCGTCATCGCATCCAAATCCATTAAGCGCGCTTGCAACATAAAACTATCATGCACCG
>CAJQQO010000371.1 GCA_905480475.1 uncultured Pseudomonadales bacterium
CCTCTCAATGATGCTGGAGGTTTAAGTAGAACGGGCTTGAGCGGTGATCTTATTCCTGACGTTGCAGATATGACCGCCAATATTTCTGCGGAATATGGTTGGCAAGTTGGTTCGGAGTACCGCGCTTATGTATTGGGTAGCTATCAGTACACGGGTGAATCATTTTCAGACTTCAATGAGTTTTTGATCGACACCAATACGGGAATCGAAAGTACGACAGTAAACGATGAATATAATCGTCAGGGAGATTACAGCATTGTCGATTTTAAGTTGGGTATCGAGGCCGGTGATTGGAACGCGTCATTATTTGTTGACAACGTTTTTAATAAGAGAGCTATCGTACAAGTCTTTGAAGGTAGCTTCCGCCCTGATCCAGGCTTCAATTTTGTTGAAAAGCCACGCACCATAGGTGTCGCTTTCAGCAAAGATTTCTAACAAGGAATCTGGGTATCTTCTTAGAAGTTCTGGTGATGTTAGTACTGCGTTGTTGAATTGGCTACGTTGAGTAAGAGCTTCTATTTCGAGTCAATAATCAGAGGTTATAAGGCGTCAAGGGCATTCATCAATACGGGCTGAATGTTCTCCCCCACTGTCTTGACGTCTTATATATCAATAAGCTTTCTGATATTTCAAAAACTGAAAAAATCACGTCTTCCAAAAAAAGTTTGGGTTTCGGTTTCGCATAAAGCTGATGTTTTCTACCGGAGTTGCTAGATGAAACATTTTGACGTTGTAGTTATTGGCGGTGGCGTCGTTGGTCTGTCTGCGGCCTATGGTCTGGTAAAGAAAAAGGTTTCTGTTGCGGTTTTTGATGAAGGCGACGTGGCATTTCGGGCATCACGAAGTAACTTTGGTTTAGTCTGGTTTCAGGGCAAAGGAGAAGGTAGCCAAGATTATGTTCATTTGATGAGGCAAAGTACCCAGCAGTGGAAGTTATTTGTGGAAGAGTTGGAGGGCGATAGCGGGACTAATGTTGATTATCGCCAAACTGGCGGGCTGTCTTTGTGTATTGGTGAGGCGGCTGCAGAACAGAGAAAAAAGCAGATTGATAACTTAAAAAAGCAATCAGGTGATGAGGATTACGAATGCGAATTTTTGTCCAGAAGTGAACTAGAAGGTCTTTTTTATCCTCTAAAACTAGGGGTTAAAGTGCAAACGGCGTCCTATAGCCCACGTGATGGTCACGTCAATCCATTATTTCTTATGTTTGCCTTGTATAAGAGCTTTGTATCATTAGGAGGCCATTACTATGGTGATAGCAAAGTTACCGATATTGTTCCAGTTTCTGGAAATGGTTTTGAATTGAGAACGAATGCAGGAATAATAGGCTGCGATCGGTTACTTCTATCAGCCGGACTGGGTTTACAGTCTCTCGGTCCAAAAGTTGGGCTTGATATTCCAGTGTATCCCGAACGAGGCCAAATACTGGTCACGCAAAGAGCAGAGAAACTATTTCCTTTGCCCATGAGTGGGTTTAGGCAATCAGAAGAGGGTACAGTTCTTCTCGGGTTTTCAAACGAAGATGCAGGCTTTGATGATCAAACGTCTATTCAAGTTACTGCAAAGATAGCGAAAAAAGCCACCACCGTTTTCCCGCAGCTCTCTAATTTGCGTTTGGTACGCACTTGGGCTGGATTGCGTATTCAGTCAGCAGACAAATATCCCGTCTATGCAGAATCTAAACGTTACCCTGGTGCTTATGCTGCCACCTGTCACAGCGGTATTACACTAGCCTCACTCCATACAAACCTACTTCCAGATTGGATTCTTACTGGTGAGGTGCCTTCTTGTATAAAGCAATTTGGATTGGAGCGTTTTAATGTTTAAGGCTATTGATGATAAAGGCATTAAGGCGCTGGTTTCAATTAAAGTTGACGGCAATAGCTATGATGTCACGGGGGGAGAAACTGTTGCGTCTGCGATGTTACAACTTGGTTTTAACAATCTTCGCAATACTCCGGTTAAAGGAAAGGCTCGAAGTGCTTTTTGCATGATGGGTGTGTGTTTCGATTGTTTGGTTGTTGTAGATGGGTTGTCTGATCAGCAAGCTTGTATGACCGCCGTTCAAGAGGGTATGGATATTAAACGCCAAAAAGGTTCTGCTGAGCTTTTTTCTCTCAGTGATATTTCACGAGAAGTCATAAAATGAATGAGCAGTACGACATTGTCATTATCGGTGCTGGGCCGGCAGGAATGGCTGCGGCAAAATTATGCGGATCAACTGGCGCATCAACGCTTCTCTTAGACGAACAATCTGGACCTGGAGGGCAGATATACCGCGGTATCGAAAATCCAGCAATAGTCGATCCAAATATTTTGGGTTCAGACTATTACAAAGGAACAGAATTAGCTGAGGGATTACGACAAGCCAGCATTGACTATAGGCCGGGAGCCAAGGTTTGGCAGGTGTCTTCTGACAATGCTACGGATAAAGAAGTCTCTTTTTCCGAAGGCGGTATTGTTCATATCGTCAGTGCTAAGCGAATCATTATTGCTACTGGGGCACAGGAGAGGCCATTTCCTCTTCCAGGTTGGACATTAAGCGGTGTCATGAATGCGGGCGCGGCCCAGATTTTGTTAAAAACCTCTGCTATTGCTGCAGAAAATGCAGTTTTTATTGGTTCAGGCCCATTACTGTATTTAATCGTCCGGCAGTATCTTTTGGCCGGTGTTCCGATCAAAGCAGTTATTGATACTAACCCTTTGAGTAATTATTTACGTGCTGCTCCTTATCTGATAAATGGTCTTTCAGAGTATAAGACTTTAGTGAAAGGCCAGCGTTGGATTAAGGAAATAAAGAAATCAGGTGTTCCTTTTATCAATGGGGTTAAAGAGCTGAGACTCTCCGGCAGTGAATCTGTTGAATCTGTCGAATATACGACTGGCGGGGAATGGAATAAATTAGACACCGATAACGTCTTTTTACATCAGGGTGTTGTGCCCAGTGTAAATTTAACTATGTCTATGCGCTGCACCCATAAGTGGTGTAACACACAACTTTGTTGGTGTGTAGTCACTGACGCTTGGTGTGAAACTGATATTGCTGGAGTCTTTGTAGCAGGTGATGGAGCCACTATAGTCGGAGCAATTGCCGCAGAGCATCTAGGAACCATTGCCGCATTGGGCGCATTGCATCAATTAGGCCTGTTAGATGAGGTGGGTCGAGATAGCCAGGCCGAATCACATCGCAAAGTTTTATTAAAAGGATTTGGGTTCCGTAAATTTTTGGATAGGTTGTTTCAGCCGCCAAGACAATTTCGTATTCCTAAATATGGTGACACTGTAGTTTGTCGTTGTGAGGAAGTAACGGCTGGAAAAATTAGAGAAATAATTAAATTGGGGTGTACTAACCCGAACCAGATGAAAGCGTTTAGCCGGTGTGGTATGGGGCCTTGTCAAGGAAGGTTTTGCGGTCTTACTGTCAGTGAGATGATATCTCAAGAGTTAGAGTTACCTGTGCAAAAAGTTGGTTACTACCGTATTAGAAGGCCCGTAAAACCTGTTTTATTAGGAGAGCTTGGGCGATTTAAAATTAAAGAATTAGAGCCAGTAAAAATAGGTGACCACTGTGGTGAAATACTAAAATGAACATAATATTGATCGCTGTGATAGGTCTATTTTTTGCCAGTATGCTGGCCATAGGTTTTGCCGCTTCAAAAAAACAAAAAACAGCAGAAGATTTTTTTGTAGGTGGCAGGAGCTTTGGTTTACTGACCAGCACGGCGACACAAATTGCCACGGGGTTTGGTGGCGGTATCATGTTGGCACAGGTCGGAATAGGTTATCGTTGGGGGTTCTCTGCGCTGATCTATTCTAGTGTTGCTATACCGATAGGCATATTTATATTAGCTAAGTTTTTTGCTAGATGGTTGAGAGGTCAGGAGTTCTATACGACTACTGACTGGATGTGTTTTCAGTATGGAGAATCCAAAACGCTCCGGACCCTGACTTCTATCGTTGTTGCATTGTATGCAGTGGCTGCTTGGGTCGCTCAACCCGTTGCAGCGGGAAAAATTCTTAATATTGTCACCGGATTACCGGTTGAAGCAGGTATCGTTATTGCTGCTCTTGTAGTTGTTATCTACACACTATCGGGTGGTATTATGGCTGTCGCATACACGGATGTAGCACAGCTTGGACTAATGATTGTTGCAGTTGTGGTGCTGCTTCCGCTTGTGATATCTGAAGCGGGAGGGCTTGGTGAGGTCTTCTCATCAGTTCCCAGTGAAAATCTAACACTTAATGGCGTAGGTAATGACGTGTTACTCGCGTGGTTTTTAGCCTTATTGCCCGCGCAGATTGTAAAGCAAACCTACCATCAACGCATTTATGGCGCAAAAACTGAAGGCATAGCTGTTCAAGGCTTATATAACATGGCCATTGCCAGCATATTGATTGGGTTTTGGGCGGCCCTTCTAGGTATGTCTATTTATTCGATCAATCCAAACTTGGCAGATCAAGAGCAAGCTATGATTTGGGTTGTTCAGCACGTGCTACATGGAGGGGTTTCCATTGTGGTTATCGCTGCCATTATTGCGGCTATTGTCTCGTCTGCGGACTCAGCACTTCATAGCGCTAGCAGCTGCCTGACTCGAGATATTTATCAAATGGTTATAAAACCAGGAGCCAGTGATAAGGAAATAATGGCCGTCTCAAAAATTTGTATAGCCATCGTCGGGATTGCTGGAGTGGTTATTGGTATTGCTGCGCCTAATGTTCTTCAGGCTTTACTTCTTGGATACAGCATGACTGCTGCGGGTTTGTTCTTTCCTCTTATTTTGGGGCACTACTGGAAAGGTGCGACGCGATTGGGAGCCATAGCTGGTATTGCTGGAGGGGTATTGTCCACGCTCGTCTTTAAACTGGTAGGCACCCCTTTTGACTATATGCCTGCTGTTTTTTGGGGTTTGCTGGCTTCAATGGTCGCCACAATTGCAATGAGTAAATTGGGCGTCACTACCGATGTTGCACCTGAATAAATCTGGAAGGCTTAATGCCCAATTCTCTAGAGTGTAAAAATATGATGGCGCCTGACTACGAGTTAAATGCCTCGTGTATTTATCGCTTGCTCAAATGGGTAGTGCACTAACCGACTACTGATATACGAACGCGCTCTATCAACTTAAGGAATGTATCAACCAGAGGCTATCTGGCGTGAGATATCAATGAAATGCTGAGCGATAGGCGGGTGGGTGATTGCCTCCCAGACGGCGGCGAGATCAATGCAAGTCACCAAATTTGACAGATGACGAAAACAAACCGCATGTCAGCGTAGGTTTGCCGCCCAAGGTATCACCCAAGAAATACTATAGCCCGCTAAGACCGCTTCGGGAAATGCGAACAATTTTTCAGCCCTAAGATTGTGGAGGGGTAGCTTTTTCTCCTTCGCGAGAGAATGCATATTACATTACGGAACTGGCTGGCCCCGTGAAAATTGGCTTCCAAATCGCACAGGTCTTCTCATAACACACAGCAATAGGGTGAACGATGACGATGCAACAGGTAGTGATTCAACATCGCAGTAAGCTCGTAGGGTTTTTTAAGAAAAAGGGCGTTAATCTATGGGATGCGGAAGAACTTGCCCAAGACGTGCTTATAAAATTTTTAAAATACTATGAACGCGTCAACTGCACGAACACAGGCGCTTATCTTTATACAATTGCTCACACTATATATATTGATTCTCTTCGAAAACGCACACGCTCAAAGGAGTGTGTAATTGATGATCGTGAATGGGAGAAGATTGAAATGAACATGACGCGCATAAGCGATTCGCCAGACTTGCTACTAGAGGCCGAAGAATTATTTGTGAAAATGTATGATTCTATAGGAAAGCTGACTGATGCACGCAAGCAGGCATATACTTTATATCATATAGAAGGTTATACGTACGCAGAAATTGCACTGCAAAGAAATGTTTCGGTTAGTGCTGTTGAAAAGAATATCTATCAGGCGACATCGATTGTAAACAGAGCAATGGAAAGACAGCTTGGATTTTTAATGAAACGATAAACATTATGACCCATATATCTATATGTTCTCTGTCTTAGGCCTTGAATTGTAAAGGGGTTTTAAAACATTCTGTAAATGTTGTCCTGTTCTGTCTGAACTGGACAGGGTAGTGAAAGATAATGCCTTTTTAGATTGAGTTACCTGCTACGGCTCTCGATTGGGGCATAATAATTTTTGAATGATGCTCTCGCATAACATGAGAGTGGTGGTCTCCGCATTGATAGAATCTAAGAAAGTATTGCAGAACATTGGTTGTCTAACGTTTCGTTCATTCAGCATGTTTTAATTTATTGGCGTGACGGTATGCGTCGATTGGTCGAAGAGGGCGCGAACGACGATCGAGCCTAAGCTTGGAATAACTTTATAAAATACTTTTGATAAAGTTATTCTGCTTGCGATCTTATTTGTCAAATCTATCTTCGTAAGTGTTTTTCATCTGACTAGTGCGATGGATCGTACTAGTACTGCCCATCTAACAAATACTCTCATTCTTAGCAGCACTAGCGGTCATACTAATGCCAGTAATTTTAAAAAGTTGCCGAGCCACCATTAATTGGTAGGGTTTGTCCCGTTACCCATGCCGCGCCATCAGAGATAAAATATTTTATGGCAGCTGCGACATCGTCACCACTACCTAAGGCGCGAGTGGGAATCGTTTTAATAATGCGATCAGTAAACTCGCGGGGACATTATCCATTAGGCCTAAGGATATTACATTGGCGGTGACACCTAGCGGCCCGACTTCACGTGCAATATGACGCAGAAGATGCGCGGCACCGGCTTTGGCTGCGCCATACACCGAAACATTAATATCTAAGCCGCTACGTCCTGCTTCGGATGAAATAGTGATAACACGTTCCCAACCTCGATCGCATATTCCGTTTAATACCGCTTTGGTGCAATTGAGTACGCCGTAAAAGTTAACACTGATATAGCGTCCCAATGTTCGACCGGGATATCTTTAAACGGAATCTGGTGGGAAGCTTGTGAGCCTGCATTACCCGCATTATTGATTAAAATATCGATACCGCCGTGTTTTGCGTCCAGCTCTGCAATGTGATCAATGGTGGTATCCGTTTGGGTAATATCAAAAGCACTGCAAATCGCTGTACCGTAAGTTTGATTAATTTCAGCGGTGGCGACCTCTGCTTTAGGCTCGTCAATATCGTTGATAATCACTTGGATACCTTGTTTGGCTAAATGCTTAGCAACCGTAAGGCCCATACCTTGGCCTACGCCAGTAATTACAGCAGTTTTTGTTTTGCCGCTCTTAATCCGGTCTATTTTGATACTATAAGTCTTGATTTATAGCGTTTTTTGTTAGCGCGATGGTTCTAACAGTCAAAATATGTGTTAACTGCAGTGTGACAGTTGCACTGCTGATGAGAAGATCAAAATACTTTGAACAGCTATAAGCAATGCGAATAGTTCAGCAAGCCTGTTTACTCATTTATCGACTGACTTTTGCCCGATTATTAACGGCAATTCATCAAAACGATTTTCAATCTATAAAAATAGTAATAGGTGTTATAGCGCTAGCCGTCTAGTTTTCTGTCGGCTGTACTCTTATCCTTTACGCCCTAAATTCAATATTGTTAGTGATAGCGATACAATGAATAGGGGGCAGTGCGTAGGGATCAGTGCTTAAGCATCATTTCCTAGCATTAGCTTAAAGCCCGATTGCTTAGTTTTGAGTAGGTGAGTTTAGCGACTTGGAACAAGTACTTTAAATCGGTTAAGTAAAACCAATCAACAGCGGTTAAGACTATGTCAAACGAAAAAAATAATAGCGAAACAATAGAGCAAGATAAGGCGTTGCTACGCGATGCCTGGGATGGCTTAATAGCTAATTTGCAGGATGCGCGCGATATTATTGACAGCCCAGATCGCTTTGCACCCGAGCCGACCAGTCGCGTATTGGCCGAAGGTTATCGTTACCTTGTCGGCTTTGTGCATCACGGTATCGAGCGTACGTTTAATGCTGATCCGGAGTTTCCGGTATTTCGTAATGCGCTATCGATATTTAATAAATCGACAATCGAAAATGCCGATGCGATTTATTTTTATGCGCCTATCGATGGACGCAACCGCTATTTGATTAAAGGTAAGGCTGCTGATTTCCGGCATTGGAAAGGTGAGCCGCGTGCTGCTACCGGCCCTTACGCACCACAATATTTTATTTTTGAAACGGCTAATGGTCCTATGTCTGGAGATAGCGGTGATCTTAGCGAAATTATGCCCGGCTTTAGAACCGGCTTTGGCACCTTGGATACCTCGCAATTACAAATTGATGATAACGGTGAATTTGAATTACTACTTGGGCCAGATAAGCCTGAAGGCTATACCGGTAATTTTATCTGCACAGTAAAAGGCCCGAACAAACGTACCCCCGACGGTCCTGATCGTTATGCGACGTTTATTAGCGGCCGACAGTTATTTTATGATTGGGAAAACGAAGAGGCGATCCCATTAACGATTACCAACCTCGATAATCAGGGTGGTCATCCACAAGCGCTGTCGCCAGCAAAAGCGGCCGAGCAGTTAACGCAAATGGGTTCAGTTGTCCGTGGGCAAATGCAGTTCTGGTTAGATTTTTACGACAAAGTACTAAATGTTAACGGCACACACGGTAATCCCGAAGACGGTAAATATTTTTATCCGGTAAATGGATATAACAAACCGAATGCGGCATCCAGTGATACTGGCGGCGGTATGAGTACCAATGTTTACGCCGGTGGTTTATACGATCTTGCCGATGATGAGGCGCTTTATATTGAAGCAACTTATACCGGTGATCCGGTTTATGTCAGCGTGCATCTAGGTAATCTATGGGGTGAGTCGCCGGATTATGCAAACCATCAAAGCAGTTTAAATCTGCATCAAATGTATATGGGCCCTGACCATGTGCAGCGCTGGGTGGTATCACATCGTGACCCAGGCATACAAAATTGGTTAGATACTACTGGCTTACCGCGAGGATATTTATCTCATCGCTGGGCTTATTCGGAAATCCCTGATCCATCCTTATGGCCAAAAATAACAGCAAAAAAAATTAAACTCGATCAAGTCGATAACTATATTCCTCAAGATATGCCACGTATTAGCCGAGAGCAAAGACGGGCAGAGATACATATTCGCCAGCAGCATGTGCAGCGACGTTATCGCGTTTTCTAGCCGCCAAGCAAATCAGATATTGATTCATTAAGCTTGCAAGATAAAGCCGTTGATTTGTCTGACTAATTGAAATCATTAGTTGAAACTATATAAGGAAAGCCATGCGTCGTATAAAATCCTGTTAGCGCCAGTTTAGAACCAAATGATAAAACTAAAAATTATTTTTCATTGTTGAAATACTTATTGCGGAAGAATTTATTATGATTTTAGGTCTTCACCACGCAGCAATCGCTGTTAAGAATATGGACGACGCCTTGGCGTTCTACTGCGATATATTGGCTTTTGAAGTTGTTATGAATGCTGATATTCCCGCGGGCATCGATGTAATGGCGCAGGCTTTAGGTTTAAGTGATTCGCAATTTAAAGTCAGAATGATTAAAAAGGCTAACTCCTGTATTGAATTATTTGAGTTTGCTCAGTCTGAAGCCGCTGATGTCGATAGGCCGGCTAATAAATTAGGTATAACACATATCGCATTGGTTTCTGATCAGATCGCCGACGATTATCAAATGCTAAGCGCTAATGGCGTAACATTTAATGCGCCGCTATTTGGTGGCGAGCCAGGACGCTTTGCTTATGGCCGTGACCCCTTTGGCAATATTATCGAGCTGTTAGAGCATAACCCGGCCGCGCCCGATGCATTGAATTTTTCCTCTTAGATATATGAGCAACAGTAATTAAAATATAAGAGCAAAAAATGTCGGATAAGCTAAGCGCAATCGCGCCTATTGTGCATTTATCGAGTGACTCAAGCGCCTCTGAATATGATGTGTTGGTTGTTGGCTTGGGCACTGCAGGTGCTTGTGCCGCAATTTCAGCAAGTGCTTTTTATTTTAGGAGAAATAAAACTTATCCCTCCGGCTGCGTTTTACAAAACTCGCCCGTAATTCAATTTCTATTTTTCATCTTGCTGAAATAGCGAGGTAGAGGAATGATTTGGCTGAATACTAATCCACCCAGATAGAATGTCTTAAGTCTCTTCTATAAAAAGCGCTTGCTGATTAAATATCAGAACAGTTTGGCGGGTAGGTGTTAGCAGAAGCTTGATCAATAGAATTAAACAAGTTAAGACCAGTGAGCGGATTGCTATGCCTGCTTTCTTTCACTGCGCTGATGGCTCAAAAGTTTTGAAATTTCGTCGGCACTGACTGGTTTACTAAATAAATATCCCTGCGCATTTTCACAGCCTAATTGTTTAAGAATATTAAATTGCTGCGATGTTTCAACGCCTTCAGCGGTGATCTTGTAGCCGAGATTCTGTCCCATTTCTATCATCGAACTGATAAGCGATAAGGACTTCTTATCGTGGACAATGTCATCAACAAAAAACTTATCGATTTTCAAGCAATCGACATTCAGGTGCTTTAGTGATGCAAATGATGAATAACCACTGCCAAAGTCATCAATGGCTAATTGGATGCCCAAATCTTTTAAATGTTGAAAGATCAAAAGATTGCGCTCATCGGTTTGTACCGCGCTCTCCGTCACTTCTAGTTCTAGCTCGTCGGGTGTGATACCTGTTTCATCAAACGTGCGTATGAGTAAAGGCACGATCGCTTCATCTAGAAAATGGCTGGGTGATATATTGACAGCCATCGTTAGCTGATTAAAACCCTGCTTCCGCCACGCAACTGCCTGACGGCATGCCGTATCAAGCACCCACTCGGTCAATGGTTTAATCATACCTATGCGTTCGGCCGTAGAGATAAATTCAACCGGTGATATATGGCCGAGTTCGTGATGATGCCATCGCGACAGCGCTTCTACGCCAATAATTTCACCCGTGTTGACGTTAATCTTTGGCTGATAGACCAGCGTTAATTCTTGTTTCTCAATCGCTTCACGCAGATATTGTTCGACCAGAAAGAGATACTCTGCCTTTTGCGTAAGCTCGGGCTTGTAAAAGGCATATTGGTTTTTGCCATTTTCCTTGGCGGCATACAGTGATATATCCGCAGCTTTTAATAGCGATGATAAATCTCCCGCGTCATCGGGGTAGTGTGCAATACCAATGCTACACGCCGGGGTAAATTTTCTAGCTAAAAGCTCGACCGGACGAGAAACTTCTTCGAGACAACGCTGCGCAACTTTGGCGGTAGAGTAATCATCAATTTCATTAACAATTATGCAGAACTCATCGCCGCTAAGTCGAGCGACAAAATCGATATCGCGACAAACGCTTTTTAATCGCGTTGCAATGGCTTGGAGTAATTGATCGCCGATATTATGCCCCAAGCTGTCATTGATGCCTTTGAAATTATCCAGATCGATATAGAGAAGACCCAACCGGCGATTGTATCGATCACAATTACGTATGGTTTGCTGTAAATTTTGATGGAAGAATGGACGGCTTGGAATGCCGGTGAGCTCGTCTGAGTAGGCCAGGTCGCGGATTCGCTTTTGATCTTGATCGCGCTCCATAACGATACTAGCCAGTCTCGCTGCAGCGGTTAGATCGGTAGACTCTTCTTCGTTCGGCACGGCAGTATGGTTGTAGTACATGCCAAATGCGCCCAGCACTTTGCCAGAAGAGCTTTTGATGGGCTCGGACCAGCAACAACGCATACCATGTGGAAGCGCGACATGCTTGATGTCTTTCCACTTCGAGTCGGTGTCGATGTTTTCTACGATAACCCGTTTGCCTGTGTACGTTGAGGTGCCACAGGAGCCAACCTCGGGGCCGTATTCCAGCCCGTTGACGTTATCGCAGTAGGCTTTAGGTAAGCTGGGTGCGCCACCGTGTAAAAGTTTATTGCCATGTAGTTCGAGCATTGAGCAGCGTAGACCGGGATGACGTTCTTCATACATCAGTGCAATCGCATCGTAGATATCTGATGCGCTGCGGCCTAAGGCTATCATCTCAAGGATCTGGGCGTTTTTTTCGTTGTAGGAATGTGCTTTTTTATGGGAGCTTACATCTGTCAATGTACCGACCATGCGAACGGTTTTATGATCGTCGTCGCGGATGATTAGGAAGGCTCGGGATTCGACATGGATAGGGTATTGGTCTTTGTGATACATCCGCATGGAGACTGTAAATGACTCGGTCGTACTCTCCAAGTGCTGCTGAACCTCTGAAAGCACCCGGTCTCTATCGTCATTGTGAATTAGCGCTCCCCAGGTTTTTCGGCTTTGATCTATCTCGTTTTCGCTATAGCCGAGTAAACTCTTCCAACGCGGAGAGTAATATATCTCGTCGGTCTCTAGATCCCAGTCCCAGAGCCCCTCATTCGCACCACGCATAGCTTGAGAAAATAGTTCTTCGTTTCTAAAGATTCTATTGGTGTAATCTTCAGATGATATATGTGTCGTGCCCAATTGTTCTTTATCTTCTATTAAGCCGTTTTTGCCGAAACTCGAGTTGTTCATGACGATCCTATTTATAAGCCAATAGATAGAGCGTAGCAGCATTATTCATTCCTTCAATAGCGTGGGTCTTAGTTGATTAATAGAGGGTTATGAGGCAGATGAAAAGAGCAATTTAGCTTCTAGCCATCGATTTTACGCCCGCATTTTGTGCGTTGGTGCATGTTTTTTAATCTTTTAGAGACTTTGTTCCGCTTTATAAGGGCGCGGTGCAAGGGGAGTTAATGATTCAGCGGTCTGTGCCTAGCTAATGCCAGTGAGGACTTTATCCAGTTATTGAGCTAATTACGTCGTTTAAATATACAGAGCGGCCGGGTCGCTCTGCTTTAACTGTCGTTTGATCGTTTTTTAACTGCTGTTTAACAAAGCGTCGTTGCAAGTGTTCGAAGCTATTCGCTTAAAGATATTAGAAGGATGATCAACTCTTTTATTGGTGTTGAAGAGTTCGATCGAGGTCGCTTAGCAGCCCAAAGCGACCATGGTTAATAGTACTTCTAGCATTCGTATAATCAAAAAATCTGTTGCTGCAAACTCTCAGCGATAGCCAACTAGAGTGATTGCTCGTTTTTTACGATTAGAAATATCTGATATTTGTGTATATAAGGTTTGAATATAGTAGATCTTCATGTGTTAATGGACTTTTAAATGATAGAAAGAAGCTAGCCATGAACACCCCTCTTCATAAAATTATA
Source organism: uncultured Pseudomonadales bacterium (assembly GCA_905480475.1). Taxonomy (GTDB): domain Bacteria; phylum Pseudomonadota; class Gammaproteobacteria; order Pseudomonadales; family UBA7434; genus UBA7434. The sequence continues at coordinate 13,245 of CAJQQO010000371.1, forward strand.
GATAAATTTCAATCGCTGATAGCGTTTCATTCTGGAACACTAGACATTTCTATCGAACGAACAGATAAAGCTGGCACTACTAATTCTAAGGCGATGGTGTTTGCGACCTCGCTAGAAGATTTAAATGCTGCATTAAAGTCTAAAGCGGCCGTTGTTGTGGTGAATAGCAAATTTAAAGAAAAATTAGCTGTAACAGACAAAACGATTTTATTAAGCCCTAATCCTTATTTAGCTCTGGCACTTATTGGTCAAGAGTTTTTTGCTCGAAAAGCCAACAAAAGCTCTTACTCAAAAGAAAATATTCACCCCTCAGCAATTATTGGCGAAAACGCTAAAATTGGAGAGAACACAAAAATTGGTCCGAGCACAACAATTGGCAACAATGTATCTATTGGCAGCAACACCATTATTGGTGCCAACACTACCATTGAAAGTAATACATCAATAGGGGACGACTGCCATATCCATTCACAGGTGTTTATTGCCCACGCAACAGAGCTCAAAAATAAAGTTGAAGTTCACCCACAAACATCAATCGGTACCGAGGGTTATGGCTATGCCCACGATGAAGAAGGCAATCACTACAGAATACCCCACTACGGGATAGTTATTTTAGAAGATGATGTTCATATAGGAGCCGGCTTTTGTATCGATCGTGGCGTATTTGACAATACCGTTATCGGTAAGGGAACAAAAATTGATAATCATGGCCACATTGCTCACAATAATAAAATTGGTGAGAACTGTTTGATCACCGCCGGATTTATTGTTGCTGGTTCTAGCACCATAGGTAATCGATTTGTATCCGGAGGGAGGGTCTCAATGCAAGGCCATACTGCCGTTACTGATGACGTTCAGGCCGCCGGACTGACGGTTATTTCTAAAGATATCGATAAGCCAGGGCTTTACGCTGGCTATCCAATACAATCCCATCGGGATCATCTGAAAACAGCGGCTAGCTTGCCGTTTGTTCCGGAGCTTAGAAAACAAGTTAAAAAGTTATCTCAATAGCTATTTAGATAACTATCTTAAAAACGCTTTAAATAAAATGGGCAAGCATAATAAAAATAATGGACCAGCCAGACTTGATCTGGGTTAGCAGCTCTTGAGTTATTTCTCGGTTTTTTATTTATTTTTTGATATGGCTCTATGGAAGAGTGTTAACTTCAAAACCGTCGGTGGTGGATCGACAGCCAGTCACTTTTTGCTACAGCGAAAAAGTCACCAAAAACGCCGTAAACGTACGGACGTTTAATCGCCGAAGCCTGCAGGGTTTCGGGTTAATGGTAATGCGACTCTCAGAGGGTTGGGCAGTGAGTATATTGCTAA
>CAJQQO010000372.1 GCA_905480475.1 uncultured Pseudomonadales bacterium
CAGCACAACACAAAGGGAAAGGATAAGCTCGATGCAAGATAATACAAGAAAGGCATTGATCTATTGCCGTGTGTCATCAACGAAGCAAAAAACGGTTGGCTCTGGCCTAGATAGCCAAGAGCACCGCTGCCGATTGTATGCGGTACAAAAAGGTTACGAAGTCGAAAAGGTCTTTCCTGACGATATAACAGGTGCTGGCGATTTTATGAAACGCACAGGTATGAAAGCGTTGTTTGACTACCTAAGCAGGCATGACGATACACAGTATGTGGTGATCTTCGATGATCTAAAGCGGCTTGCCCGTGACACGATGGCACATTTTCAGTTGCGTTATAAACTGGCAGATTACGGCGCTGAGGTTGAGTGTTTAAACTATCAGTTTGAAGACACGCCTGAAGGCGAGTTTATGGAGACGATCTTTGCCGCACAGGGTCAGCTTGAGCGCAAACAGAACCGTCGCCAAGTCATACAAAAAATGAAAGCCCGAGTGGAAAACGGGTACTGGCTGTTTGCTCCTCCTGTGGGCTACCACTACGTGAAAGAAAAAGGTGGCGGTAAAGTGTTGGCGAAGAAAGAGCCATTAGCGACTATTGTTACAGAAGCTCTTGAAGGGTTTGCATCGGGTCGTTTTCAAACCAAAGCCGAAGTTAAATACTTTCTTGATAGCTTTCCTGAATACCCAAAAGGAAGTAACGGCAAAGTCCATTATCAGCGGGTTGATAATTTGCTTAATAGAATGGCTTATACGGGTTATATCGAATATAAACCGTGGAATATCAGTCTACGCATGGGGCAGCATGAACCGCTGATTAGTTTTGAGACATTTAAAAAAATACAAGAGCGCTTAAGAGGGCAGGCGAACGCCCCTGCTCGTAAAGATATTAACGCTGATTTTCCGCTTCGAGGCTTTGTTCTGTGTGGTGACTGTGACAAGCCGTTAACTGCTGGATGGAGCAAAGGTAGAAACAAGTATCATCCTTACTATAACTGCCATACCAAGACTTGTAGCAGCCGTGGTAAGTCCATTCGCCGCAGTGATATAGAAGGAGAGTTTGAGAAATTGCTACATACATTAAAGCCATCTGGCGTATTAATTAGCGTAGCCACGCAGATGTTTGAGAAGTTATGGCAGCACCGCCATGGCTGTCAAGATGAACGCGTGCAAACATTGAAGACAGAGCTTGTTCGAGTAGAACAGCAAACTAATAAGCTATTGGACAAGATTATGGAGGCTGATTTGTCCAGCGTTGTGAAAGCCTATGAAAAAAAGATTAAAACCCTTGAGGAGGAAAAGCTTGTGATCACTGAAAAAATTGCTAATTGTGGCAAGCCTGTAAGGGACTCCCAGACAACACTTCGAACCGCTTTGCAGTTTCTCTCAAACCCCTATATTTTATGGGGTTCTAAGCAATTAGAAGACAAACGCGCAGTGCTAAAACTGGCATTTTCAGAGCGTTTGGCGTATGTGCGAAATGAGGGGTTTCGAACCGCTAAAACCACCTTACCTTTCAATATGTTAGGTGGATTTTCGGATGGTGATAAAGTATTGGTGGGCCCGGAAGGACTTGAACGTTAACAGTCTTAGGCCTGATAACGCCCTATCGCTTTTGAATGAGATTATTTATTGCAATTTGCGAATCGCGGACATTGCTTTACGTATATATCTGAAATCTTTAGGGTTTATATTTTGGGCGTCAAACTTGCTTTTACACAGGTGTATGGTTCAAATTATTAATCAATCTGGTATGCGTGAGTAAGGCCTAATGAGAAATATCAGTATTAAAAGCCATTCCAGCAGGCTGCCAAAGAAACGTAAAATTGTTATACCTATTGCAGGGCTTAAAGTAGGTATGGAAGTGGTTGAGCTAGACCGGCCTTGGATAGACACCCCGTTCATTCTCGAGGGAATAACTATTCGTAGTCTCTCTGATATCGATGAGATCGCAAAGTATTGCGAGCATGTCTACATTGAAACTACGGAGAGTTTATGGTTCGATAAGAAGAGTCGAAATTTACAAAGAACTCAGCAACGATATCCTCAAGTATCGGCTGTAAATACGAATAAACAGATCAAAGAAGCGACTTCCTTAGGTGCGGAGACACGACAGCTAACTCGGTCTTTTATGGATGATGTTCGTTTAGGTCGCGCAATCAACGTAAAAGAAATAAACACCACAGTTTCTGCATGCGTCAAAAGCATTCTTCAAAGCCCACACGCGTTAATGTGGACCACAAAACTTCACAATAAAGATGAGAGCGAAGCCTCGCATGCCGTGGATGTGCTAATGCTTGCCGTGAGTTTTGGTAGACATCTTGGTATTAGCGAAGAAGACTTAAATAAATTAGGCATTGCCGGATTACTTCATGATATCGGTAAGGTTAGGATTCCCAAACATATACTCCAGTCAACAGATACGTTGAGTCGAGATGAATTGGAGCTATTAAGGTCACATCCAACAATAGGGCGTGACATATTAATTGCGCATACTGAGCTTCATCATAGTGCTGCTGATGTCGCATACTGTCATCATGAGACGTTCAACGGCAGCGGTTATCCTAGAAAAATAAAAGCCAGTGGCATTAGCGATATCACGCGCATGATAGCGATATGTGATATTTATCAAGATATCAGCGTTGATCATTGTTATAAAAAAGGAAGATCTTCATTGCAAGCGATGAAAATACTCTACCAATTGCGGGGTTCAACCCTTGATGAAAAGCTAGTGCAAGAATTTATTAGCTGCATTGGTTTATATCCGCCCGGTAGCATAGTAGAGCTTCGCAGCGGAGAAGTGGGTATTGTAATTAGTTCAAACCATCGTTATCGACATTTGCCAAAAGTACTAGTGCTATTGGCTCGTAATAAAACTCCTCGCCGTGAAATAGTTATCAATCTTGCAGAAACGGTCAATATTCCGTTGAGTGAAAATATAATCAAAGATTTATTACCCAATGGAGCCTTTGGTATTCGAGTAGAAAACTATATTAAAAATGGGCTTATATTGGGCTAGGAAACATACAGGGTATAATCAATGATAAGCAAGAAGGATCAAAAACAAAAACAGCATGGTGTGATACATGATCTGTATAAGGATGATATCTGTGCAGCAAATAGTCCATTTAGTTCTGCGCAATTGTTGACTAAATATCGCGTTTCTTATGCATCTGAAGCGGCCCAAAAAACGTTATTACTGTCGGTTGCGGATTTTGCTAAAAACCTATATCAATTGGTAGATATACTGCCCGAAATTGGTCGGCAGGTAATAGAGCAGTGCAATTGGCCGGGCTGTGTGTTTGATTATCTACCTTCCAACAGCGAAGAAGATAACTTTCGTGCGAATTGGCAATACCTACCCCATTTATTGATTAGATCTTCAATACCGGTTATTTGCAATGGTTTTGATAG
>CAJQQO010000373.1 GCA_905480475.1 uncultured Pseudomonadales bacterium
AAAAGTAAACCAACCCGATCGCCAATCGTTTCACCCATACCAACAATGCCGCCAGAGCAAACATTGATGCCCGCTTCACGGACATGCTGCAAAGTATCGAGTCGATCCTGATAGGTGCGAGTAGTAATAATATCGCCGTAATATTCAGGCGAGGTATCAAGATTGTGGTTGTAATAATCCAGACCGGCATCCGATAGCGCGCTGGCCTGATGCGGTTTTAACATCCCCAAAGTCATACAGGTTTCTAAGCCTAAAGCTTTAACCCCTTCAACCATCGCCACAACCGCTGGCATATCGCGATCTTTAGGCGATCGCCATGCCGCACCCATACAAAAACGACTGGAGCCATTGGCCTTGGCCGCTCGCGCCTCGACCAGCACTTTCTCAACTTCCATTAGCTGCTCAACTTCAAGCCCAGTGTCATAGCGGGTGCTTTGCGGGCAGTAAGCACAATCTTCAGGACACGCGCCAGTTTTAATCGATAGCAAGGTACTCACCTGCACGGCGTTTGGATCAAAATTAGTGCGATGAATAGTTTGAGCCTTAAATAGCAAGTCATTGAATGGTAGAGCAAAAAGCGCCGCAACTTCGCTGCGCGACCAATTGGTGCGAGGTTCGCTAGCCAAATCATTTCCAATACCAGCCGCTTGCACAGATGAGGGGGCTGAGGATGAGGCAGCAGAAATTGAAGAAACCGAAAAGCGTGAATCAGACATATTGGCACCGGTATTTGCTTTAAGTTATGCGGGCGTTAAAGGTATAGAGAGCTTAAGGCACTGTAAAACCTGAACTTAACGCTTGGAACTGTGTTTAAATTAGCCGCTTATCTTAAAGGACTCGTATTTACTGTCAACCAGAAAGGATGCAAATGGTTTACAAGCTCACAAGCTCGCTTTGTAGCTCACTTCGACCAGCGGTCACTCGCTTCTTAAATACCGCTGCAGACGCTGCGCTCGACAGTATCCTGCCGCCCATTTGTCTTATCTGCGGGCAAAGCGCCCTCTCGACTAGCCGCTTATGTAGCCATTGCCAGCCACATATCACGCTCAACAGCGATACTGAAAAAAATGTGACCAAACTGCGATGCCTGCGCTGCTCGGTTGAAATTGCGCCATCAAGCTCGGCTCGGATCGATAGCTCACCGCAAGATAAAGTCATAAGAAACAATAAGATAAGTAATGATGGGGCATTATTCTGCGCACAATGTATAAAGCATCCCCCACTATTTGACCAATGTGTCAGCGCGCTGGATTACGCTGCAATACCGGCAAAGTTAATCAATCAACTCAAACATCAGGGCAAACTAGCAGCAACTGTGCCTATTTCTCACAGCATGACGCTGGCGGTTCAATCCCATTATCAGGATTTGTCAGCCCGCATTGATCTTGCAGTCGCTGTGCCACTGCATACCGACAGGCTAAGGCAACGGGGCTTTAATCAAGCTTATGAAATCGCCAAACCCGTTTGCAAACAACTCGATATTCCACTGGCCATCAATCTTTGTCAGCGACAGTTTGATAACACTCCCCAACAGCTGGCAGACCGAGCGACAAGGCAAAGAAATTTGCGCGGCGCTTTTATAGTCAACAAAAGGCCCAACAAGACCATGGCGGCCAATATCATCAGCCGAGCGAAAAACTTAAGTGGTAAAAACCTTAAACCGGCTTTCAAGCATTCGGCTAAGCCAATAAGCAGGCACAAGATTGAAGGCAAACAAATTGCAATTATCGATGATGTTGTTACTACGGGTGCAACCGCCAATGCATTGGCAAAAAGTCTATTAGCGGCCGGGGCCAGCCGATGTGATATTTGGTGTTTTGCACGGACACCTAGAAAGTAATTGCGCCGATCAATAGCAAGCAACGACTACCAATAACCATCCCCAACTGATAAGCTTCGAGGCCTTTTTCAGCACGCTGGCATAGCTGCTCATCACAGCACTTCACGGTACTTTTTTGAATATTCAGCCTTTAAAACTTTCATATGAGAAGCATAAGTCAGCTCGCGTCGCGTCAAGTTTATATCTGGCAAAAATATTTAGCATTGCCGTACTGTGTAGCGCCATAGCGACACAAAGTTATGCCGCTAATAAAGAAAGCGACAACACTCCGTCAGCAAATAAAATCAAGCCAACTGCCATAGTTAATATCGCCGTCGCAGCAAACTTTAAATCTACATTACAACTTTTAGTTGATCACTTTCTTAGCGACTATCGCAACAACAACAAACCGAATATGCGAATTATTAGCGGCTCCACGGGTGCACTATATGCACAAATAACCCAAGGAGCACCATTCGATATTTTTTTTGCCGCCGATACTAAAAGGCCAAAGCAATTACAGAAAGATAAGCTAATAAAAAACGACAAGCTAAGCATTTACGCTAAAGGGCAAATAGCGCTGGTAGTAAATAAAAAAAGCTTTAGCAACGCCAGCGTTAAAGACACTTGCCCATTGCTATTTAAAGGGCAGGATATTGTCAAACAAATAAGCGCACATAAAGACCAGCCACAAGTATTAACGCTAGCGATCGCAAACCCTCGAACCGCACCCTATGGTAATGCCGCCATCCAACTGTTTGAATCAATGCCTGAAGCGTTCGCCGATTACCGTATTGTGCGCGGTAAAAATATTTTGCATGCTCAACAATTACTGCTTAATGGCAATGCCGATATTGCAGCCTTATCCAGTGCGCAGGCTTCCCATCCTAGCATGGTAAATTTTCTATTCTGCCCAATAGATCAGCAGCTTTACTCGTCTATTGAACAATCAATGGCAATCATTAAACAAAATCAACGCAAAACTGTGGCCGACGATATAGTATTGGCTTTTTACCAGTATATAAAATCGGCCGACGCTCAAAGTATCATCGCCAACCAAGGCTATATAAATAACGGGATTGCCATCCAGTGATTAACAAAGGTTTTGCACAACAATGTTTCTGACCGGCAATGACCTAGCGGCATTAACGCTGACACTTAAACTTGCTGCGGTAAGCACGGTTATTCTATTAATTATTGGATTACCTATGGCGTGGTGGTTAGCACGCACCCGCAACCCTTTAAAACCTATAATCGAAACTGTTATTGCGCTACCACTTATCTTACCGCCAACCGTTATTGGTTTTTATTTATTGCTCGCGTTTGCGCCAGACACATGGCTTGCTAGCAGTTGGCAAAACCTATTTGGTAGCTCGCTAGCTTTTAGCTTTAGCGGCTTGGTTATTGGCTCGGTCATTTATTCATTACCTTTTATTGTGCAACCGATGCAAAGCAGTTATGAGCGCATTCCACAGCTCACTTTATTAACTGCTGCATCGCTAGGCGCTAATACCTTAGATCGCTTTTTTAGTATTATTCTGCCAATGACTCGTCGAGCAACTATTGCCGCGGCATCGCTGGCCTTTGCTCACACCATGGGGGAATTTGGCGTAGTGCTAATGATTGGCGGCAATATCCCCGGCGAGACTCAGGTATTAAGTATTGCGCTTTATGATCATGTAGAGTCGTTGGCTTATGATAAAGCACATGCCATTGCACTTACCTTATTAGTCTTTTCTTTTATTAGCTTGCTTTGTATCTATGCAGTTGATCGTCGTCATAACTTGAGGCTTAGACATGCTCAACATTGATATCAAACTTCAGCTTGGCGACTTTAACCTTGATGTAAGCACCGTTATACCAAGCACTGGAATCACTGCTTTATTTGGCTCCTCCGGCAGCGGCAAAAGCAGTTTATTAAATACCATTGCCGGGTTTCAGCAAGCTGATGATAGCAGTAGCATTCAGTTTAACGATAAGCCTTGGTTTATCGGTAAAAAAGTATCCAGCGATAAAAAACTTAAAGCCATTAATACGCCTATTTATAAACGACGCGTGGCTTATGTCACGCAATCTGCCTGTTTGTTTGAACATCTTAATGTGCAAAAAAATCTTGAATACGCGATTAAACGCCAGCGTATTCACAGCACCTCCGTTCAAACATCAAATCAGCCGGCAATAAGTTTTAACGAGCTATGTGATAGTTTAAAAATCCAAACTTTACTTCACAAGCTACCGTTACAACTATCGGGCGGCGAACAGCAACGGGTAGCTATAGCGAGAGCCTTGCTGTCCGCGCCACAGTTAGTCCTGTTAGATGAACCATTAAGCGCACTGGACGATAGCAGCCGTGAGGATGTGCTCGGTCATCTTGAACGACTGCATCAAACTTATGCCTTACCTTTTTTATATGTCACACATAATCTTGATGAGCTTATGCGTCTTGCTGATCGTGTGGTACTTTTAAGCGAAGGAAAACTCATTGCCAACGAGAGCATTAACAATATCCTTCCAGCATTAAACCTGCCACTAAGCGTCCATCAAAATGCAGGCGTGATTATTGAAGGTACAGTGCGAGACTTTGATCCAGATTATCAGCTTATTAAACTAGCCATTGGCGATAGCTGCCATTTATGGATAAATGGATCACAGACAAATGCCCACATGGGCACTAAGATTCGTATTCGAGTCTATGCAAAAGACGTCAGCATCACATTAAGCCCTGCAGCAGACAGCAGCATTTTAAATATTATTCCAGCCAGTATTGAAGAAATTGCAGAAGTGAAAAATGGACAAGCAATTGTGAGACTAAACTGCGATAATCACTCCCTGCTTGCGCGCGTCACAGCAAAGTCGATACAACAATTACGCTTGGCACCCGGTGTTAATGTATTTGCCCAGATCAAGGGTATTGCCTTACTCGGCGCCGCCTAGATTAACTCATAGTATTTTTTTAAAACCATAAATCAGCCCTCTCAATGGGCAATAAACATGAAAACAATTTTTGCTGTTATTAAATATCTGATTATTATTGCTTTGGTAGGCATTTTGCTTGGCGCGCTGGCGCTGTATGTTGCAATTAATAAAGTGTTTGATCAAGAGCCCACGCTAACCGAATTTAATAAAGCCAGCCTAGAAGATATTAAACGCATAAAAAGAATTGCCATTGAAGTTAACAGTCAATTTAATCAACCGGGCCCCAAACAACTCACGGTTAGCGAACGTGATATCAATCTTGGTATTAGCCATTTTGGGCCAACCACGATTCGCATACCCGACTCCACTTTTGCGCGCGTCAATCTTGCCGAGCAGCAAAGTGATGTGCAACTAACGTTACCTGCGAACTACGTTACTACCCAACTAATCCAGCAGACCAAACAGCAACTTAGCGATAAACAATTATTAATCGCAAATATCGCTAAAGGCTGGGTAGAGAAAAAATGGATTAACGCCACTTGGTCATTCAATATTGATAAATCTGCTGAACAGGGTCGCTGGTTATCACCGGGACAATTATCGATTGGCTCGATAGCGCTCAGCGAAGAGCTTAGTCAGGAGATTGCCGATCGCATCTTGACTGAAGCCTTAGCGCAGCCTGAGTCCAAACAAATGCTTGATGCATGGAAAAATATAAAAGGCGTCGAAAAAATCGGTGAACAAATTCTTATTGATTACGTGTTACCAAAATCCGGCAACACTGCCTTAACCAGCTATCAATCCTTAGTACTCACAGCTGACGAGCAGCAACTGGTCGCCATTTATGTCAAGTATTTAAAAACTTTACCCAAGCGCGGCCCCTTGGTTGCATTGCTAGCACCGTTATTTGAAACTGTTAAAACACGCAGCAGTAAATCCAATGATCCCGTTGGCGAAAATCGCGCAGCCTTACTCGCTTTGGCCAAAGCCTTTGGTGGCGATGAACTTACAGCAATGCTTAGCGACACGACGGCAAGAACAATTCGCACCTCGTTTCCACCCTATACTATTTATGGACGCAGAGATTTAGCTCAACATATGGTCTTATCTGCCGGCCTAACATTGGTAGCCGATGAAGGTATCGCAGAGTTAATTGGTTTGGACAAAGAAATTTCTGATTTAAGACGCGGCAAAACTATCAGCGCTTGGGATCTACTTGCTGACAAAGCCGGCGTCAGACTTGCGAACAAAGCTACTCGCTCAGCAAAGTCGGCGCGCCAACTACAAATTGCCGTTGCAGATGCCAAACAAGACTCCGATATTCTACCCGATCTTGGCGCCGATTTTTCGTATTCCGAAGACCGATTTTCTACCGAACACCTTGATGATTTAACCGCTCTGGTAGAACTCTATCTTGAAGAGCTAGCAATTTTAAAAAAATAATTCTAAGTCACTGATTTACAAGCATATAAAAAGCCTCTCCCAGCTGGCGCATAAGCGCTCGCAATCTATACTTTTAATATAATGCTAAATCCTAAGCGCGCTCGATCTAACACACGGACAGATTGCGTTTGCCACTTTTCGGTGGGATGTTGTAACTCAAGGACTCTGTATGTCGTCATATTCTGACACTAAAATTCTGGTCATTAACCCGATACACACGTTGCGGGAAGCTATCTGTAACCAGTTAAGAACTGATGGCTTTAGCGATATCCGCGAAGTTAATGATGGCTTGCAAGCGATCGAATTATTGGGAGAGCAAAGCTTCGACGTAGTTGTCACAGATATCGAAATCCATAATCTTGATGCTTGGCGGCTGACCCGACTGATTCGTTCAGATATGCTCGCCTCTTCGGCTAACACAAAAGTTATAATCGTCTCGTCAACCTACAGCGAAAGAATTGCCGAAGCGACTTCCAAAGAATTTGAAATCAATAAATTTATTCCTCTTGCAAAAATCGATCAGCTTGGCAGCATCACTAAAGAACTGATCGACAATGATAACCACCGCGTACCTAAATCACGCATTCTGGTTATCGAAGATTACGAAGATACTGCACAACTGGTTGAACGCGTACTTAGCAAGCGCTTTGATATTACCCATGCAGCCGATGGTGAGGCTGGATTAAAAGCATGGCTAGAAGGCCGACATGAAATCGTACTACTCGACTTAATGCTGCCAAAAATGTCTGGCGAAGAAGTCTTACACGAAATCATTCGTCACAATCCCAACCAATCCGTCGTTATGATGACGGCGCATGGTGATGCAAAAAAAGCAGGCGAATTAATTATTGCTGGCGCAGTGGATTTTATTTCCAAACCTTTTAGAGCTGAACAGCTCCGACATGTTTGCAGTATCGCTGCACATCGAGAAGATTTTATTATCAGTAACGAGCAGTTTGAAGAAAAACAAAATGCTTTAACCGCTGAGAAAAGTCGCGCGCAAATCACCTTGGAGTCTATTGCCGATGGGGTGATCACCACGGATGGCATGGGTAACATTGATTACATCAATCCTGTCGCGCAAGAAATATTGCAATACACGATGGAAGAAGTGAAAGATAAACCGATTAAGGATATTTTTCATACCTATCATGAGATTTCACGTATACCCACAGCCAACCTGGTTAAGCGCGCCATCGCAGAGAATAGTATTTTGCATTCGGCCGCCAAAAACGTGCTTAAAAACAAGAACAACGAAGAGCGCGTTATCGAGCAGCAAGCCGCGCCTATACGCGATGCGATGGGCAATGCGATTGGTGCAATACTCATATTTCGAGACCGCACTGAAGCTAAAAAAATTGAGAAGCAATTGTCTTTTCATGCCAGCCATGATCCGCTAACCGGCTTACATAATCGCGAGATCTTTGATCAAGAGGTTCGACTCGCTATTCATGAAATGGAAGGCAGCGATTCGCAACATGCCTTATGCCATTTATCCATATCACAATTTAATATGGTTAACGAAACGTCCGGCCACCGCGCAGGCGATAAAATGCTGCAGCAAATTGCTGGCGTATTAAAACAAAAAGTTCGCGCACCCAGTGATGCAGTGGCACGTATCGGCGGCGATGAATTTGGCATTCTACTGCGCCATTGTCCAATGGAAGCTGCACAGCGAATTTGTGAAGTTATTGCAAGTGAGCTATCTAGCCAAAAGTTTGAACATGGTGATTTAAGCTTCGATATCAATGTAGGCATTGGTATCGTTTCTATCACCAATGAAACCACCAATTTGGGTGAACTGATCTCTGCTGCCAGTGCGGCCTGTAATAAAGCCAAAGAGCGCGGCAAGAATCGTGTCGCTTCATATAGCGGCAACGACGAAGCGCTCTATGAAAAACGTACTGAAGTGTTATTAGCAACTGAATTAATGGATGCCATCAAGGCAAATCGGACCTGCTTGTTTCAGCAGCGAATCCTTAATAGCAATGCTGCAGGCCTCGATAGCTTTGAAGTATTATTGCGAATACAAGATGGCAAAGGAAACTTTTTAGCCCCCGGCCCTTATCTCAATGCAGCGGAGCGTTATAACTTGACGCCTAATCTAGATCGCTGGGTTGTTCAACAAACACTGCAATGGCTAAGCGAGAACCCTGCAGTCACGGGAGAGATCGACTATATGTCAATAAACCTGTCGGGCTTATCGATATGCGACGATAGCTTTACCGATTTTATTACCGGTTGCTTTAAGGAGTCGGGAGTTAGCCCAGACAAAATCTGTTTTGAAATTACAGAAACCGCAGCCGTATCGAATTTTATACGCGCCGGAGAGTTTATTAGCGCCATGAAAGATCTGGGTTGTAAGTTCGCCTTGGATGATTTTGGTAGCGGTATGTCTTCGTTCGCTTACCTTAAGAAGCTGCCTGTCGATATTTTAAAAATCGATGGTTTGTTTATTAAAGATATATTAAACAACCCTATCGACATGGCGATGGTTAAATCGATTAATGAAGTTGGCCACGTGATGGGCTTAAAGACGATTGCCGAATATGTAGAAAACCGTGCGATTCTCGAAGTGTTAACGGTATTAGAAGTGGATTCGTTCCAGGGTTATGAAATCGCCAGACCCGCGCCTATTGCTGAATTAATTCAATTACAAAAGCTTAAAAAGCTGGGTTAAATACCCGCCTGCCTGCGTACTAATTATCTATTAACCAGGCTTTAATTACGCGGTAGGTAGTTGTCTTTTTTCTGGCCCGTTGTACTCAACATCATCAACAGTTTGGGGCAAATAGGCATCATCAGGTTTTTCCAATTGCTCAATGTAACAAGCTGTTACACCGCTATTAACCATAGATGGAAACAAACGATATACCTGCTCGGGCCCCAATCCCTGATCGGATAAAAAAGCACTAATAAACCCCCCTATATTCATGCTCTCCGAATGGTTTTTTATCAGATACGTTTCCATATCAAAACCCAGCTGAAGATGCGGGCCAATTTCATAACCTAAACTCTGGGTGTATTCCAACATTGCCTCAACTCGCTCATCACCAGTTGCAATTGGTCGCGCAAAACCCATAAGGTGCACTTTTCCGCCGGAGCGTTTTAACTGCGAATTAATATAATCAGGAATACTCATGCCATCATCAATGACTTTTTTCGACGCCTGAATAAATGCTACGCCTTTTCTTAAGGTATAAGGACCATACATCACCGAATCACTTGCTAACATACCTGCCGCTGTTGCAGATAACGCCGTAGTCTGTGCCGACCCAGCCAAGGCACCAACGCCGTTACACCAAATGCGAGGGTCAGGCCAACTCAAACAAATAAATATGGCTTCGAGCCAGCAACATAATCTATCCTCAGGTACAAAGCCCAATGCATTAAGAACCAAAACATGAAAATAGCTTTTATTAGGCAACATTTCTCGTAACAGATCCTGCCCATGCGAAAATACGCCGTCTGCGGCAATCCAACCGCCTTTACGATCCAATAGCTTGCCGCGCTGTGCTAACAGAAATTCAATTTTATTCATCATTACCTACCTGTGCGCTAAGCTCGTAATCGTCATCGGATACAAAAGGCAAAACCGTTGCTGGTTTATTCGCATGCTCAAAACCTTGAGCCAATAAACCGGGTGCCGCCATCATCTGCAGTAGACCAACACCAAATTTTGGCATAAACCCCAAGTCACAAAATAGTGCCGCCGCAACAGACGCTTTAGTCCAGCCGATATTGGCATCACTGGCTTGTGCCTCGGCAACCAAAGCTTTACCCCAATGCAAATGTGGGGTTTCCTGCTCGTCTCCCATTAACCACGCGCATATCTTGGCGGCCATTACATCAGCCTCACCAAAGTATTGACCCAATACAATGGGTTGCTCTTGCACTGCCAACACATCGGCTGGCAGCTTGCGTTTATTTTTCGCAAAGAACCGCATCATTTTTTCGACATCGCCCGCGCCGGTGCGCGAACCACCAAAAACTAGCGTTGCAATGGGTAATACATTTTCAGGAACCGTTTTACCCACGCCCGCTAAAATCGCAGCGCGAACCGCATCATTGCGAATTCCGGGGTGACTAAATGCAACTAATACTTTTTCGAACAAGGCTTTTTGCGAAGAGGATGGCAACTCACCCTTGATCATTAAAAAAACCATCTCAGCGTAGGATGTATTGGCGACGAGATCTTCAAAGCGATAACCACGGCAATAGGCGTCGGTTTCAACAAATGGGTTGTCATGCTCACTTTCTTCTTGCCAAATAGCGGTACGATATCGATCAGCATACTTTTCGTCACGGTGCTTGACGGTAACATTGCGTTCACTTTTTCTGTCAACCATATTGTTTTCTACCCTGTTTTTTAGACCCTATTTTGTAAACGCGATTGATTCGACTACGCGGGTTCCGTTTACAGGTAATTCAATAGGCGTATATCACTAGACACACAAAATAAAGCCCAGATTTTAAAACCATGATTAGAGGTACAGCATAAGGAATTTTGGCAGCTTTTTAAACAGCTAAACGAATCAAGCAGCCCGAAAGCTGCTTGATTTTGACGTTATATTTTTTAGGAGTGTTACCTAGGAATCGAAATTATATTTAAACTCAATTGTGGCTGAACTACCTTCAAGAGGGTAATCACCTGGAATCTCTGGCATTGAAGGAAATTGCCCAGTGCTTGGCTCACGAACATCTTCATCAAAAACATTCTTTCCGATAAGCGAGATATCTAAACCATCTATCAAATTGCGATATTGAACAACCAAATCTACCACCGTGTAGTCATCGATATCAGAACGAAGATCACCCACTGAGCGCTCACGATCGGCAACCCAATTAAGCACCGCGGAGGCAGTAATATTGTTATCTACTTCCCATACTGAACGCAGATAGAGCTGCTGTTGAGGTGCGTTGGGAACGTCAGTATTAGTGTCATCATCCTCGGCGTTTTGCCAAGCGTAATTACCAATCAACTTAAAGTTTTTTGTCGCACGCCATTCGGCTTCAAACTCAAAACCGCGACCCGACTGCTCTAAGTTATTTGCTGCCAACACCCCAAATTGTGCTTCAACCAAATCCTTAATCTGATATAAGAAAAGATTTAATTTTAGGTCCACATTTTGATTTGGGCGATAGTCAAATGCCACCTCGTAGGTATCAATGGTTTCTGGCTCAAGGTCTGGGTTTCCCACTAGTGCGAGGTTGTTCTGCGCAAATAGCTCACTAAAAGATGGCGCTCTAAATGCTCGACCATATAAAAACTTACTCGTAAGGTTGTGTGCAGTAGACCAAACAAGTGCCAACCGCGGATTAATTGAATCACCAAACTGGGTAAAGGTGTCGTATCGTACGCCAGCGGTCAATTCCCAATCGTTTGCAAAACGCCACTCATTCTGCGCGGAAACATAATAGTGCTCACGCTCATCATCACGAATAAAAATATCCGGCGTACCCTTTACATTGATCAGCGAAACAAAGTCCCCTGATATGAAGTTCGGTGTCGCGAAATTTTTTGTTTCACCAGCTGTTAATTCCTGCGTGCGAAAACCAATAGCCAATCTAACATTATGATCAGGATGACCTCTATAAAAGCTAGTCACCTCACCCGAATAAGTCTTCTCCAATATATTCGGGTTACCGATCATACCTTCAGGAAAGGCCTGAATACCGAAGGGGCCAAAATTAAAACTTGAGCCCGGCGGCCGCAATACAAATTCGGCATCCTGATTAAATATCGATGAATCCAGACGACCTTTGATCGACCAATCATCATTCATATCCAGCAAGACAGTTTCAAAACTAATGCCTGCAAAATCACTTGAATCACCACCAACATAATCTAACGATTGCAAACCACCGGTACCCAGCCCGGCATTCGCTAAATTCCATGAGAAAATATCAATCGACCATTTGTCCGCAGCTATTTTCAACTTGCTATTAAGCAGCTCATGATTGGTACTCAACTCACCAGGTGCCAGTGAAGTTGCTGGGATCAAAGATATATCCGCTTGAGATTGAGCATCCTGATCAACAACACGAGTTGAGTCACCACCGGTAGTTACATGCTGTATCGATGCCGATACATTAAGGCCGCCCAACTGCCCACCGACATTGAGCCATGCTTCACGTGTATCAAAGGAGCCAACACGAACACCGCCTTCGTTTTGAGTAATCTGTCGGGAAGTTTTTGTAGTCACACTAATAACACCGGCAAAAGCATCAGCACCATATACCGCAGAACCGGGCCCGCGAATGACCTCGATTCTATCGATGTTAGCGACGGGTAACGAATAGTTATAAGGCCGCGCACCGGAAAACAATTGGGCAATCTGAACGCCATCAATCAGCAATAATACTTGTGGGTTTTGTCCGGTATGAATCCCACGAATTGAATAAATCGCATCTTGACGATTAAACGAACTTGATACATGTAAGCCCGGTACCATTTCAAGAGCTTCATCTAATGTGCGAGCGCCAGACTGAATAATATCTTCGGCAAGAATAACGGTTGCAACCGATGGGGCAAACCTCGCCTGCTTTTGTGTACCGGTGGCAATACTGATTAATTCTTCATCGTCATATAAACCGGTTAGATCATCAACATCATCTTCAATTTGCGCCACGACCAGCGGGCAATAAATAAGTATTGATAACAATAATAGTTTTACATCTTTCATGTTCAGCTCTCGTTTATCTCGAATTGGCATCTAATGTGCCTATGTTTGAGCCCTCCTTGTATTGAAATAGCCTCCTAGTAACACCACTACACGGGCTTGTATGCCGTCAAGCCTCCGGTTACTTTTTAATCACGTAAAGTTTTTAGCTATACAGATAAAGCTATGCCGTTTTAAAACTATAGAACATTTTATAAAAACCACACGGAAGGAAGTTATTGGTTATAAAGAAGCCACCTCTTAGATAGAGACAAAATGACAATTGAAAAGCGTAATAAATTGACTGGTAGTATGAACAGGCGACTTTTTGACACGCAACCGTGGAACCCACGATTGGCGATAAATTAACTGAAGGTTTGTAAGCGAGAAAGATCAACGCCATGCTTTGCATCTTGCAGCACATCGAGTCGCGATTTCATTGGCGGGATTTCTTCACCGTCAATCAACACATCTAGCAATACCGGTCCGTCCAGATTACTGAACTCGGAAGGATCAATATCGGCAAAATCTTCCCAGCATTGAACGGAAAAGGCTTTAACGCCTTGGGCTTTTGCCATTGCGGCAAAATCGACAGCAGGTAAATTTGCACCGATTTGTTCGGCCTGACTCATTCGCTGTCCATGCTTAACCATACCCAGGGCGCGATCGTTTAATACCACGTATATCACTGGCAGATGGTGCTCCATCGCAACCGTGATCTCTTGGCCTGACATCAAATAAGCGCCATCACCAGTAATACAAACCGATGGTCCGCGACGACTACCAAACGATGCGCCAATTGCAGCGCCAATTGCCCAACCCATAGCGCCAAAGCCCATCGCAATAAAAAACGCATCGGGCGATTTAAGATGCATATAGTGAGTTGCCCAGCTCCATGCGTTGCCAGTATCAACAATAAAGCGCGAATTGCTGGGGAACTTTTTGACTAGCTCATTCATAAGCCGCTGCGGCTTAATCGGTAACTCATCACTTAATAATTTTTCTGCATCACAAATATCAATTCCGGGCGGAATTAGAGCCGCAATCATATCTTGCGCGGGCGTGTTTTCACTCTGACCATCTAGATCACGACCGTTTTGATCTGGACCTGCATAAGCATTAGAAGAGTCATAACCATTGTTTTGATGTGCATTACTTTGAGAGCCATTCGCGCCTTTACTATTTAGTGAATTAGCGCCCGTCCCCACTTCAGCATTAAACGCAGAATCTGACCTTCTATCCGGCCCTGCATAAGCATTAGAGGAGTCATAGCCATTGCTTGAATGATTACGGTAAGCAATATACTTGGCGTCTAATCCCGCGACCAACTGACCGAACAGAGCTCGTAAGTTGCCATAGACATGCAAATAAGCCATAGGTGAACGATCAAAGCTAGCGACCGACGATGCAACGTGCACGAGCCTATCATTAAGCAAGGCTTGAGTATCCCAGCCTGCAGTGTCTAGCTCATTAAAACTGGTTCCAACCGCAAGTACTAACTCAACGCTATCATCCGTCAACACCCGTCTGGCGCTATCATGGCCGGCAAAACCAAATACGCCGTAATAACGTGGATGGCCTGCGCCAATCCAACGCTTTCCAGCAGGTGAAGTCACGATATTAGCTTCTACCAAATCGGCAAACTGCAAAATTTCAGCCGCCGCTTCCCCACAGTCTTCGCCGATAAAAATGGTGATTCCACGCCCTTTGACGCGCGTCGCTTCTACGGCATTTAATAAAGCGTGGTAACTGGCATCATCAACTGCAACCGGTTCACGTAATAAGGTTGCGACATTAAAACGCGCCGCCGCATTAGGCACGGGCAATGAGAGGATATCAGCAGGAATACTTAGATGAACCGGCCCGCGAGGTCGTCTGAAAGCGGTGGACAGCGCGGTAAAAAGTTTGCCCTCTAACTGTTCGGGGTGGGAGACCAGTGAGCTATAACGCGTGCAATGGTCAAACATCGACACCACATCAACCAAATCACTGGATGATTCCTGAAAACCGCGCTGACCAAAGCTCGGCAATGCCGTTTGTGGTGTAATCACCAGCATTGGCACACGATCGACGTAAGCATTCGCAACGCCAGTAATTAAGTTGGTGGCACCGGGGCCAGTTGTCGAGCAGCAAACGCCTAACTTACCTGTTGATCGCGCATAACCGTCAGCCATAAATGCCGCACCGGCTTCATGTCGTGCAACGACCACTCGGGGACCGGGCGCTGATCGCGAATGTTTGCGCTCATTAGCTCTTTGATAATGAATAGGCGAATGAGGGATTTCGCCTTTACCGCGGCGTGACAAAGCATCGAACAAGGCCTCAATAGCGCCGCCAGGGATACCAAAAACATATTCAACTTCGATCTGACCCAAATAGTCGACGATGAGATCCGCATAGGTAAATGCAGGCGTAGCCACTAAGCCCGTCTCTGCATTGCCCGTTAGCATTGGATGTATTTCAGTCATTATTTCCTCAATTCCATATTTAGTTAAAGACATTTCCTTGTAAAAACGATCAATCGCCGAACTGCTGCTAATATGTACTATAGAGGCTCTTTTTACAGCTTTACATTCACTATGTCATGTAAATTGTTGGTTTTAATGGAAAATTCACAGCTTAAATAAAATACAACTGAATCAGCAGCGCAAAATTATAAAAACCTGCCAAACTTATTAAATGCGTAATACCTCATATTTCAGAGACTTACTGCACCATAACAATGTCATAGCTATACGAGATGCATATATATTGCTGAGTAATAGCTAGCTAATCGATTAAACATTAATTGCGTAATAGCTTCGCAATAACTAGGTCGAGGAATACAAGCAAACCATGGATTGCGGTGAAACTAACTGACGATACAGCGTTGAATCTGACGCATAGACCAGCACCCACACTGCTGACTCGCTTCGCCGCGCAGTTGGCAGTTTTGCTTTGTCTTTTATTTATCAGCATCTCCGGTTTCGCACAAGCAGCAAGTCAGGCAAAAATTAAAACCGCAGTGATTCTTCCTACCGCCACTGGTCCAGCCAAATTAATCTACAACGAAGTCTTCGAAGGCATTTCCTCACAAACCGAATTGGATATCACGGTCATAACCTTAACCAGCGAATCCAGTCTCGAAAAGGTTGAGCAAGAAATCAAAGCTAAAGGTAGCCAACTGGTGATTGCCGTTGGCAACGCTAGCTATAAATTAGTAAGAGAGTTAAAAACCGACGCCGTAGTTATTGCTGGCGGTATCTCGGGAAAACCTAACGGCATTCCGACCGTAAGTCTAACTGGCGACCCCGACACAACCTTTTCGGAGCTAAAACGAGTCGCACCGAATATTAAAAATATCCGACTGGTTTACAACGAAGCAGTTAATGGCTGGTGGTATGATCGAGCGCAGGCAGTTGCAGGCAATTATGATTTAACGATAACGGGTTATGTCGCAAACGATATTAAAGACGGCGTTAAACTTTACCAACAGCTACTTGACGACGCCGCGCCTAAAGATACTGCTGTATGGATACCGCTAAGAAGTGTCGTGCCATCAAAAACCATATTACCTTTACTATTAGAAAAAGCCTGGGGCAAAAAGCTCGCAGTAATATCCAACAACCCATCGCATACTAAACTTGGAGGCTTAATCGCACTTTACCCAAAACATAATGAAATGGGTAAACAATTAGCCCAGTTTGCAGTTAGCCATTATCAAGGTGAGAAGACCGACCACATTATTGGCACAAAAGCCTTAAGAGTCGCCATTAACTTGCGAACCAGCTCCCACATCGGCCTGAGGCTGAGCTCAAAAGATCGCGCTCGCTTCGACAAAATATTTCCGACTAAGCGATAGGAGTAGCTGATGAATAATTCTGAAAAAACAAGCTACAAACTACGCCCGAAAAAGTCGAGAAAGAAACAAAAGGCGCGTAGCTTTCAGGCCACACTCTTTACCCAATTTTCTATGGCCGGATTTGCGCTGGCTATCATTGCGGCATTTGCCTACTCCTACATGGCTAGCACAATGATTACACGCATCTATGAAAGTGAAGGCATACAAGCCACTCAAAACTTTGCCCGCTTAAGCGAATTATCGCTGCTTTATGATAGTGGTGAGAACGCAAAAGAAGCCGCGCTTGCAACACTAGATTTTCCAAGTATCAAACACGTTGCCATTATTAGTGCAGAAAACACTATTTTGCTGGATGAAGGCGAAACTAATGAAAAAATAATGTCTTCGCTACAGGAAGATCAATGGAACGGTAACAGCGCACGATTGTTCTCAAGCAATAAAGCCACTTGGCAAATCGCCGCGCCGGTATTTACCAATTATAACGATGATCAAAATCCAGACTTGGTATTCGATGAGGAAGCCGTTGAAGAAACCTATCTTGGTTATGTCGCAGTCCAAATTGATACATCTGAGGTTCGCAGCTTTCAACTAGAAATATTTGTTCGCAACCTTGTGGTTGGGCTTTTTTACGGATTGGCATTTGCCGTCGTTTTGAACCTTACCTTAAGACGATTATTAAAGCCGATGAAAGCGCTAACAAACGTTATGCAAGAAACTACCGACGGCGATTATAAAAGCTCGGAGATCGATAAAGACGCCTCATTGGAAGTTGTGCAGATCGCCGACGTCTACAACCAAATGATCAGTAAGCTAGCCGAGCGTGATCACAAACTTCGCGGCCAAAAAGATTTATTAGAAACAGAAGTTGCGTTGCGAACTAGCGAGCTTGTGCAAGCGAGAGATACGGCTCTGGAAGCCAACCGTCACAAATCCGAGTTCCTTGCCAATATCACGCATGAACTAAGAACGCCGCTACAGAGCATTCTAGGTTATTCTGAAGTTGTTAAGGAAATATTGGAAGATGAAGGTATCTACGACTGCGATCAAGATATAGAAAAGATCACTAACAATGCGGATCACCTACTAACGCTAATTAATTCGATTTTGGATATCTCTAAAATTGAAGCCGGAAAAATGGATATCAGCAACCAAAATATTAATATTAAATCGCTATTGGATCGCGCGGTAGATACGGTTGTACCGTTAATTGAAAAGAACAATAACCGCTTAGAAGTTAATGCTGATGATGCCGAACAAGATATATTAATTGACGAGAAAAAACTATTTCAGATTTTATTAAACTTGCTTAGCAACGCTGCCAAGTTTACTAGCAACGGTGTCATCACATTATCTACTTCAATTAATGCAGAACAATTATTGATTAGTGTCAGCGACACCGGCATCGGTATTAGCAAAGAACAACAAGAAATTATCTTCGAACCATTTAGACAAATTGATGGCAGCGAAACCCGACAGTTTTTTGGAACAGGCTTAGGGCTTTCGATCACTATGCACTTTACTGAGCTACTAGGCGGCACCATTTCGCTTAAGAGTGAAAGTGATAAAGGCTCATGCTTTACTGTCTCTATTC
>CAJQQO010000374.1 GCA_905480475.1 uncultured Pseudomonadales bacterium
GTAGCGCATTCATCATAAATTCTAGCGGCAACTCATCAACAGCAATTTGACTAGAGCCAGCAAGCTTGGTTTTTTTATTCATGTAATCTTCTGGCAAGCGCGTCTTCCATCTTCGCAAAGCCGTCTTGTTTAAACCGTCACTATCGATGTGCGTTAGCTTGCCATGCGCACCCGCCCCAATACCGATGTAATCACCAAACTGCCAATAGTTTTTATTATGCTGGCTTTGTTTGTTGGCTAGCGAAAATGCTGAAATCTCATATTGTGAATATCCCGCCGCCGCTAAATGCTCAAGACCGCGAATAAATAAATTATCTAATAAATTTTCGGCTGGCAAAGTGGGTGGCTGCTTATAAAACGCCGTGTTTTTTTCGATGGTTAATTGATACCAAGATATATGCTCAGGCGCCAATGCAAATGCCGAATCAAGATCAAACAAACCTTGTTCAATCGACTGCTCTGGCAAGCCATGCATTAAATCAATATTGATATTATCAAACCCGCTTTTACGACTCGTTTCAAATGCACGATAAATACTTTTTGCATCGTGAATACGCCCTAGTCTTTGTAGCGAATCATCAGAAAAACTTTGCACACCTAGTGAAAGCCGATTGATTCCCGCCTTTATATAATCGGCAAAGTGCGACTCATCAACCGCCCCTGGGTTTGCCTCAATAGTAATTTCCGCATTGTTGTTAAATATAAAGCGCTTACGCAATTGCTCAAATAAGCTGGCGTAGAATTCGCCTGACATTAAACTCGGCGTACCACCGCCGATAAATACCGAGCTGATCTCAAGCGGTGATGCTAGAGCAGCTATCTCGCTATCGGCATCATCTACTAGGGCTTGCAGATATTTTTTTTCAGGCAGCTTTTTATTAGCTTGGCCTTGATCATTGCGCGGCTCATGCGAATTAAAATCGCAGTAAGGACATTTTTTAACACACCAAGGGATATGAATATAAAGCCCTGATAATGTAGGTTGCATCAAAGCAGCAATCCTAATTCGTTAAGCTGATCTAAAAGAATCTTTAAGGCCTGACCACGATGGCTAACACGATTTTTTATATCCCGATCAAGCTCTGCGCTTGCGCAAGCATATTCTGGCACATAAAATATCGGATCATAACCAAAGCCGCTTTCACCCCGCGGCGCTGGCAGAATCACGCCCTCCCATCGAGCCGCACAAACGACTGGCGAAGGATCATTTTCATGACGCATAAAAGCCAATGCACAAACAAATCTTGCGCTGCGCTGCTCTTCAGAGACGCCGTCTAATAAACCCAATAGTTTGGCATTGTTAGTATCATCACTGACACGAACACCGTTGTGATCTTCGCTAAACCTTGCTGAATAAATTCCCGGCGCGCCATTTAAAGCGTCAACCTCTAACCCTGAATCATCGGCAATCGAAGGTAGACCTGAATGCTTAGCGGCATTACGCGCTTTTATAATCGCGTTTTCAATAAAACTTAAACCGTCTTCGATAGCCTCGGGCACATCAAAATCACTTTGCGGACAGATATTAATATCGGTATCGGCAAATAATTGTTTAAACTCTTTTAGCTTACCCGCATTACCACTGGCAATAACGAATTTGGAATAACTCATAGAAAAGATACTGTAATAAGTAATGGCGTTAACGCTGTATTGAAAAAATCAATTAAGGTAGAACTGCTGTCTAAATTCTAACTCAATCGCTTTGTCACTGCCCTCAGGGGTAATCGAAGCATTGATAACTATCATTTCATTATCATTGTTGATTTTAAATTTGGCTAAATAATAAATCGCGCCGGGCTCAACAACTTCTTGAAACTCCAAAGTATTTTTATGCACTAAATTAAAAGCAGTTGCCTTAACCGCTGCAGCTCTAACTTCTTTTGTTGAACCATCAGCAAGATGTTCGCGAACCGACAAATTAATTAACGCAATATTTTTTGCTCGCTTTACATTAATCGCAACCGCCGTTTCAGGCTGCAAAAAACTGCTATTAAACGCGCTATAAAATAATTCATACTGGCCAGAGCGCAAGGAGCCATCTTCTTGCGCATTCACTTGCTGCACAAGCAGTACCGCAGATAGCGCCGCAGTCCAAATCGTTAATACAAGGCTAGGCCTTTTAGCTGAGCGCATACTAGCGAGTAACATGATAGATCGCATAAGCAGCAAACAAATTTGGCCAAGCGCGGTTAAGCCAGCCCGAGGTTCTTTTCTTAAAGCCGGGAGCAACTTGCACCGTTCTTTGTAGAATACGGATATGTTGTTTTTCACAAAGCGCCTCAAAATCTTTAACAGTACAAAAATGAATATTCGGTGTGTCATACCATTCAAACGGCATAAACTTACTCACCGGCATCTTACCTCGCAGCATCAAATGCCAGCGCGCATGCCAATGACCAAAATTCGGGAAGCTGATAATACATTCTTTACCGACGCGTAGCATTTCCTGTAACACGTAGTCAGGTCGATGCACCGCTTGCAATGTCTGGGTTAACAAAACCGTATCAAAACTATTATCTGCAAAATTACTCAGCCCGTTATCAATATCTTGCTCGATAACATTCAAACCTTTGCTAACACATAGAGTAATATTGTCGCTATCAATTTCTACGCCCAAACCCCTAACGTTTTTGCTTTCATCCAAATGTTGCAGCATGCCACCATCACCGCAGCCTAAATCCAATACTCTGGAGCCTTCGTCGATAAATTTATCGACGGCTACATAATCATCACGCATGATGAACCTCCGTATTTGCTTGAGGCTGATGCTGATCATCAGGCTGAGATACACACTCTTTCGCGGCATATTGCATATAAGCGCTAAACACCTGATTATATCTTTCAACCGGCAGTAGAAATGAATCGTGACCTTGCGGCGCATCTATCTCTGCATAGCTAACCGATTTTTCTGCACCAATAAGCGCCTGAACCAATTCACGCGATCGCTCCGGCGCGAAACGCCAATCGCTGGTAAAAGACACAACTAAAAAGCGACACTTGGCAGCCGCAAAGGCTTTAACCGGATCATCACCGTATTCCCTAGCCAAATCAAAAAAATCTAATGCTCGCGTCATTAACATATAGGTATTGGCATCAAAGCTCTCTGAAAACACATCACCTTGGTGTCGCAAATAACTTTCAACCTGAAATTCTAATTCAGACTCGATACCGCGCTCAAAACTGCCGGAGCGAAGATCGCGACCAAATTTCTCACCCATCACATTGTCGGATAGATAGGTGATATGACCAATCATTCGCGCAATCGCCAAGCCGCGCTTGGGTAAAGTATTGTGCTCGTGATAACGGCCGCCATGAAAATCCGGATCCGAACTAATGGCGGTGCGAGAGGTTTTATTAAAGGCAATATTCTGCGCGCTTAATTTCATCGCCGAGGCAATCACCACACAATGTCTTAGCCGATCGGGATACTCCAAGGCCCAGCGCATGGCTTGCATACCGCCTAAGCTGCCACCAATAACCGCCGCCCACTGTGCTATCTGTAACTTGTCGGCCAACATCCTTTGACTCTCAACCCAGTCGCGTACTCTAAGCGTCGGGAAATCCGGCCCCCACTGCTTTCCGGTCTCCGGATTAATTGATGAGGGTCCAGTACTGCCAGCACAGCCACCAAGATTGTTCAGGCTAACCACATAAAAGTGATTGGTATCGATGGCCTTACCCGGGCCAATATAGTTATCCCACCAGCCGGGCTTTTTATCATCGGCCGAGTGCAATCCAGCTGCATGATGATCACCCGATAGCGCATGACAAATTAACACCGCGTTGGATTTGTCGGCATTGAGCTGTCCGTAGGTTTCATAAACAATATCGATAGACGGCAAGATACGCCCGCAAGACACAGTAAATGGCTGACCAAAATGCGCCTTTTTGGGCTCAACAATACCTGCCGATCCCGGCGCTATAAGCATGCTGGTTGC
This sequence comes from uncultured Pseudomonadales bacterium, assembly GCA_905480475.1. Classification (GTDB taxonomy): domain Bacteria; phylum Pseudomonadota; class Gammaproteobacteria; order Pseudomonadales; family UBA7434; genus UBA7434. The sequence goes on from CAJQQO010000374.1 coordinate 3,939, forward strand.
TGGATATGTATTCGGTTCAGACATAGTTCGCGTTTAACGCGCGTTTCCATCAATATTGAGTGGCATCGTTATCAAGTAGCCAAAGAGCCGCTGATTGTATAGAAAACTGGGTCTTTACGCGACTGGAAGGCGACTGGAAGAACAGACCAGAGCTCGGCATCAACAAGTGCTAGCTGGCAGAGGATCCTGCGGCTTTTTTGGCGAGGTAGATTTTGCTAAGCCAAACCAAGAAAATCACGCCAATCGTGTTAGCAACAAAATCCAACACTGACATTTCCCTACCGGGCACAAAGGATTGGAGAAATTCAATGACAGCGCCATAAACAATAATCAGCGCGCACAGCCGTAAAAACAGCTTCCGATTAGGCATCAATAGAAAGGCCAAGGCGCTTAGCTGAAAATAGGCAATAAAGTGAAGTAACTTATCGAAGTGCGGAATACCGCTATGGCCGGGCGATGGCGCCAAAGCCAAATACGTTAATAAGCACCAATCGACAATAAAGATACATCCAATAATCCAACGACTGGCGTTCATTAACAGCATCTCGCTTATTGCAAAATTATTTGTAGCCAACTTACCGCGCAATGATTAGCGATTATCCACTGGCAGCAAGAACCTTAAACCAATATAAGGCGATTTATATTAAAACGATAACTTCTCTAACGGCCATCACGATCAACATAATGGTAGACAGCGTAAAGACCATAAATCGAACCATCACATTGTTGCTAGTATTTTGAACCATTGAGTGTGCGATTCGCAAACCGACATACGCCCATGCTAACTGAACATGTAATGCATCGGCATGACCCGATACCGCCAAATAAAAACACAAGGCGTAAAATATCGTTGGCTGCTCCATCAAATGGTTGTAGTTGTCGGAGACGGCCTCAACCTTGGTTGGCAAGATACCCGATAGCGCCGAAGGGTGTTTAACCGATTGAGGATCAATATCTGCCTGACCCATGGCCGGCATACGCGTGGCGTACATCCATAGAAAAATAATCAAACTCCAAACAATGAGTGCAAATACAGGGGTTAAAATAGCAGCGTTAACTACAGCAATATCGGTCATGATTGTCTCCGGATTCTATTGGCGAAAAATTCTTATGTTTTTGGATCGTTATATATTTTGAAAGTTTATTAGGCTAAGCCGGACAGTATCAACTGATTGTTCGGCTTAACATCCAGCAGTGTATCCAAAGCCGACGCTATTAAAACGTTAATAACACTTTAGATTGTCTTTTGTTCGCAACAATAGGCATATACCGATAAAGATTGACCAAGCTTCACTCAACCACTGCAAAGCCTGACGATCTTAATCGCCAACTGCGACAAGACATCACCAAGCTATTCAAGCAAGGGTGCAAAGCCCGCTTGATAATTGGGATACTTAAAATCAAAACCCGTTGCTAGCAATTCGGCATTGTTGCAGCGCTTATTACCACCTCGACTGGTCGCCTCGCCCTCTTGTAGCTTATCAATATCGATACCCTGCTCTTTGGCTAACCACTCCATAATGTCGCGCTGGCGGCTTGGCTGACTATCAACAGCCAGATATCGAGCTGCAAGTTTATTATCCGATACCGTACTCTTGGAGAAAGCCTCAATCAAATGTACAAAGACCCGACAACAGTCTTCAAAGTGAATTCGATTACTGTAGATGACCGGTTCTCGCGGGCATATAAACCCATCGGCTAGCCGTTTAACCATCCGCCCAAGCCCTCGTCCATAAATACCACCAAAACGAATTGCGCACGTTTGCCCGGGGTAGGCGCTAAGCAAAGCCTCGGCACGCAACATGGCCTCTCCCGAAAAGCCACTTGGTTCAGTCACACTGTGCTCATCAACAATCGAACCATCGTTTTGACCATACACACTGGTTGACGAGGCAAATAAAATCAGCGGCAAGCGCTTGCTATCTTGTGACAAGACCGCCAATATATTTTTTAAGCCATTAACATAACTTGCTTGATAGCCTTGCTCGGTAAATTGATCAGCGGTCAGGGTAACAATAACCGCCGCCCAATCATGACTTGCAAGTACGGACAAAGTATCTGGCTGGGTAACATCAATTGCAATTGCCGGTAAATCGGCTGGTAGCTTATTGACTGAGCGGCGCGCACCGATAACATGGTAAGCCTGCGCCTGAAGCATTGCTGCGGTTGCAATACCAATATCACCGCAACCAACAATTAGCACTTTAGGTGAATGAGATTTAGCATCGCTCATGATAAATAGGTCATAATAATGGTCTACCGATAAAAAATTTAAATACGCTCAATATAAGCTAACGGCAAAAACACTTATGACGCTAACTGAATTGAAATACATCATAACGTTATCACGCACCTTGCATTTTGGCGAGGCGGCTAAGCAATGTTTTGTTAGCCAACCCACATTAAGTGTTGCTGTTAAAAAACTCGAAGATCAACTCGGGGTCACTATATTTGAGCGTAGCCGTCACGCACTTATGGTAACACCCGTTGGTCAGCGCATTGTTAGTCAGGCCGAGCGCGTGCTAGCCGAGTCCAGCTTAATTGAACAAATAGCCATGGCGGATAAAGATCCGCTTAGCAGCGTCTTTAGACTTGGCGCGATTTATACCGTGGGGCCGTATCTGTACCCCAAGCTCGTTCCAATCATCCGAGATACTGCGACCAAAATGCCACTGTATGTTGAAGAAGATTTTACTGCTAATCTACGCGAGAAATTGTGTCAGGGTAAATTGGATGCAGCCGTTATCGCGACGCCGTTTACTGCCAACGATGTTGTGGTTAAAGAGCTTTATAAGGAATCGTTCGCGGTACTTATGCCTGCCTCACACCCGCTGGCAGAAAAAACCGCCATTCAACACGATGACTTAGTCGACGAAGCGATTTTGTTATTAGGTGAAGGGCACTGCTTCAGAGATCAAGTACTGGGCGCTTGCCCCGCCATTCAACGCTCGCTTGATGCCAACAATAACACTAGCAAAATGATTGCCGAAGGTAGCTCACTAGAAACGATTAAACATATGGTGGCATCCGGCTTAGGTATCACTTTATTACCGGCATCGGCAGCCAGTGGTCACGAAAAAGAACAGCATTCTGCACAAACGGTTATCCGACCGTTTGCATCACCCGCGCCAGTTCGCACTATCGCCTTGGCGTGGCGAACATCGTTTCCAAGACATCAAGCGATTGATCGATTGGTCGAAGCGATTCAACAATCTTCTTCCGCACTGGAACTACAAAACATAGCCTAAGCTAACCGATGGCAAATAATCAAAACGCTAACACGCTTAGCCTGACAAAAATCCCCGGCGTAGGTCCTGCAATTGCCGATAAACTTACGGCACTAGGCATTAGCTCCGCAATGGATTTATTATTTCACTTGCCGCTTAAGTATCAAGACCGTACTCAGGTGCAAGCCATTGCCGCCATTCAAAATGGCGGCTCGGCCGTTATCGAAGGTGAGGTACGAGCATGCGATGTGGTGTTTGGCAAACGACGCAGTCTATTATGCAAAATACAAGATGGTACCGGAACAATCACGCTGCGCTTCTTTCATTTTTCTGCCGCGCAAAAGAGTAATTTAGTTAGCGGCCAATGGATTCGTTGCTATGGTGAAGCCTCACTAGGCCGTGGCGGGCTGGAGCTGATTCATCCGGAATACAAACTTATCACTCCCGGTGATCCGCTACCTACCGCCGACTATCTCACCGCAATTTACCCTACCACGGAAGGCGTAAGCCAAACCCGTTGGCGCAACTATATTAGCGCCGCATTTAAATTGCTTGATGCTAGCACCGTACCTAGTTTAATCTCCGATAAATATGCTTATCGCGATAACTCAAATGACAGCTTTAATAAAACCGTTAACAATCTTTATTCAACACTGTATTTACTGCACTTTCCACCGCCTGATATTGATTTGGATTTAATCTTTCAAGGTTTGCACCCGCTGCAACGACATTTAGCGTTTGAGGAATTAGTCGCACAGCGAATTTCACACTTGGTTTTAAGACAGCACGCCAAAGTCGAACCGGCCATAGCGATAAGCCATAATAAAAACATTGAAGCTAAGTTTTTAAAACAACTGCCCTTCTCTTTAACCAATGCTCAGAAAAAAGTATTACAAGAAATTGAAAATGATATCGCGATTCCATCACCGATGATGCGCTTACTGCAAGGCGATGTCGGTTCGGGCAAAACGATTGTCGCGGCCATTGCTGCATTGCAGTTTATTAGCCAAAACCAACAAGTCGTAATTATGGCGCCGACGGAAATACTGGCAGAACAACATCTGCAAACCTTTAGCGAGTGGTTTGCACCGCTGAATATCACCGTTAGCTTACTGGTCAGCAAACTGCCGGCTGCCGAAAAAAGACAGCGGCTTGAAGTAATTGCCAGTGGCGAAGCTAAGTTAGTGATCGGCACTCATGCGCTAATTCAGGATACGGTTCAATATAATAATCTTGGCATGATTATTATTGATGAGCAGCATCGCTTTGGCGTGGACCAACGTCGAGCATTAAAAAATAAACGCGATGATGGACTGAGTGTGCATCAACTGGTTATGACGGCAACACCTATACCCAGAACCTTGGCGATGACTTTTTATGCCGACCTCGATTATTCCGTTATCGACGAATTACCGCCGGGTCGCACACCGGTTGAAACGGTGGCATTAAGTAATGATCGGCGGATGGAAGTTATAGAGCGGGTTAATAACGCTTGCCGTGAAGGTCGACAAGTCTATTGGATTTGCACGCTAATAGAAGAATCAGAAGACTTGCAATGTCAGGCCGCCGAAACTACCGCAGAAGAACTATCGGCCTTACTGCCAGATCTACATATCGGTTTGGTTCACGGCCGATTAAAGAGCAAGCAAAAGCAAACCGTTATGTCACACTTTAGCGGCGGCGATATTCAATTGTTAGTGGCAACCACCGTGGTTGAAGTCGGTGTTAACGTACCGAATGCAAGTTTGATGATTATCGAAAACCCCGAACGCCTTGGTCTTTCGCAATTACATCAGTTGCGCGGCCGCGTTGGTCGCGGCAGTATTAAAAGCCATTGCTTGTTAATGTATCAAAAACCATTATCGCTAAAAGGCAAACAGCGCATTGAAATTATGCGTGCAACCAATGACGGCTTCAAATTGGCACAACAAGACTTACAAATGCGCGGGCCGGGTCAAGTGCTTGGCACACGACAATCCGGTGCAGCGGTGTTTAGACTTGCCGATTTGGATAGAGATTCCGATATGATTGATGCAGTGGTGCAAGCTTCGGATGGCATTTGCGCGGAAACACCGAATATTGCCAACGCACTTATTCATCGCTGGTGCCCACTGGCGGCAAATTATATTGATGTTTAATTAGCTGCTCTAACGAACCTGTTAAGCTTTGACGCGAATAATTTGAAACCAATAGCTAATACAAATAGACAATACCGATAGACAATAAAAAACCGGCTACTTCGGGGATGAAAGTAGCCGGCAAAATCAGACTATTAAGGAACCATACTTGAGAGATAAACTTTCAAGCACCAAGTTAAAAGCAATGCCGTCAACTTGAAAACACTTGGGCCTGCAAAGGAGAGAGTTTGCGAGTCCAAGACCACCACAACAACCTGAGGTTAGGAGACTTACTACTTTCTGAACAAACCAGCTTCAGAAAATAGTCTCTATAACACCATACAACTGTGGCAGTAATATTAAGACCGCAATAAAAGTGTAGAGTTCGAGTTAATTAATTATTTAATGCGCTTCATCCCAATTATCACCAGTACCCACATCTACCACCAAGGGAATAGCGAGCTCAGCTGCGCCCGACATCAAGCGAATAATATGCTCCGATGCAAATTCTGTATGCTCAGTAGGCACTTCGAACACTAATTCATCGTGCACCTGCATAATCATTTTTATCGAGCTGTTATCTTTTAACCACTGGTTAACATTTAGCATGGCGATTTTAATAATATCTGCCGCCGTTCCCTGCATAGGCGCATTAATCGCCGTACGCTCCGCCGCCTGTCTACGCATACCATTGCTGCTATTAATTTCGGGTAAATATAAACGGCGGCCCATTAAGGTCTCGACATAACCCTGATCGGCAGCGGAAGCGCGGGTGTTTTCCATATACTTTAATACGCCTGGGTAGCGATCAAAATATCGATCGATATATCCCTGAGCGTCGTTGCGACCAAGCCCTAACTGTTTTGCTAAACCGAAAGCCGACATGCCATAAATCAAACCAAAGTTAATCGCCTTGGCTCGCCGTCTCTGCTCCTGACTCACTTCGGCAAGATTGACCGAAAAGACTTCTGCCGCTGTTGCCTTATGAACATCAAGACCTTTATTAAACGCATCTAACAAACCTTGGTCGGCTGATAGATGCGCCATAATGCGCAATTCAATTTGAGAATAATCCGCTGCAAGTATCGAATTACCTTCCGGCGCAACAAACGCTTGCCTGACACGCCTGCCCTCTGCGGTACGAATCGGAATATTTTGTAAGTTAGGATCTGAAGACGACAATCTTCCAGTTGCGGTAACCGCTTGATGATAAGAGGTATGCACCCTACCCGTTTTAGCGTTAATCTGTTCTGGCAACCTATCCGTGTAAGTTGATTTAAGTTTACTTAAACCACGGTACTCCATAATCACTTTAGGTAATGGATAGTCGAGCGCCAGCTGCTGCAAAATTGGCTCGGCGGTTGACGGCTGACCTTTGGGCGTTTTTTTGATAACCGGCAGACTTAACTTTTCAAATAAAATAGTTTGCAGTTGTTTTGGCGAACCAAGATTAAATTCTTCGCCGGCCAATTCGTACGCCTCTTGTGCCAACTCTTCAAGTCGCTTGCCTAACTCTGCGCTTTGCTTCAGCAGAATAGCACCATCAATAAATGCACCGGTTTGTTCAATATCGCAAATCACATCAAGCAAAGGCAGCTCTATTTCACGATAAAGTTTTTCCAATGGCGCAACCGCTGATAGCTTAGCTGCCAAGACATGATACAAACGCAGTGTAATATCGGCATCTTCCGCAGCATAAGGGCCGGCAACTTCTAAATCAACTTGATCAAAAGTAATTTGCTTGGCGCCTTTACCTGCAACGTCTTCAAATTTTATTGTAGTCTCATTAAGGTAGGTAGCAGCCAGCGTATCCATATCGTGTCGCGAGCTAGTAGAGTTCAACACATAGGACATCAACATCGTATCGCCGCCAATACCTTTTAACTCGATACCGTGATTGGCAATAACGTGTTTATCGTATTTAAGATTTTGACCAATCTTTTTAAGCTGCGGATCTTCTAGCAAAGGTTTAAAAGCGCCAAGCACATCGGACTCACTCAATTGCGTGGGTGCATCTTCGTATTGATGAGCAAAAGGAATATACGCGGCCTCACCGGCAGTTACACTTACCGACACCCCCACTACCCGCGCATTGATATAATTTAAACTATTGGTCTCAGTATCAAATGCAAATAACTCGCTGGCGGATAATTTTTTTATCCAATAATCCAGTCGCGCCTTATCCAAAACCGTTTCATATTCGCGTTTAGTCTCTGTGACCATATTAGTATTTGTTGCAGACTCTAAGCTACCCTCTTCAACCGAAGGTTTTTTGCTCGTGCCCGCTTTTACATTTGCACCCGCATTAAAGTCACTGCCGTTATCTAGCTCTTCACTCCATGACTTAAATTCCAACTCACTAAATAGCACCTTTAACTGCTCGATATCGGCGGCTTTATTTAATTCGCCTTGATATAAATCTCTCGCCGTCACTTCTAGCTCTACATCTAGCTTGATGGTTGCTAGCAAATACGAGAGTCGCGCATCATCTTCGTTGGCGGCTAGCTTCTCGCCTAGCTTTTTTGCACCGCGAACTTCAACGTCCTTGACTTGATCCAGCTTGCTGTAGATATCGTCAACGCCACCCAGCGATTGGATTAGCGCTAAAGCAGTCTTTTCGCCGACGCCAGCGACACCGGGAATGTTATCGACCTTGTCGCCCATTAAGGCCAGATAATCAATAATCAGCTCTGGCGGAATGCCAAACTTCTCAATCACGCCCTGTCTATCCATCAGCGTTTCAGTCATGGTGTTAACCAATGAGACGTGATCGCTAACTAACTGCGCCATATCCTTATCACCGGTTGAAATCACTACCGGCAAGGATTCGCTAGTCGCCTGTTCGGCAAGCGTACCGATTACGTCGTCGGCTTCAACACCGTCGATGGTCAGCAGTGGTAAGCCCATAGCCGCAATAATTTGATGGATAGGTGCAATCTGGCTACGAAGATCATCAGGCATTGATGGACGATTGGCTTTGTAGGCAGCGAAGATATCATCCCTAAAGGTTTTACCCTTGGCATCAAAAATAACCGCTATTACGCTGCTGGGGTAATCCTTCTGCAAACGGCGCAGCATATTGATCACGCCCTTAATAGCGCCGGTTGGCTGACCTGTGGAGGTATTAAGCGGCGGCAGAGCGTGAAAGGCGCGATACAGATAGGAAGAACCGTCTACCAGAACAAGAGGATCATTTGCAGCCATTGGATATATTACACCTTTAAAATTAGAGACTTAGCGCCAGCATGGTTTTTGGGTTTGGCACGGACAAACAGTGTCCCTGCGCGGGCCGAGCAGCTTATCACAGGTAAATAAGCCCTTAATAGAAAAGCCTTTAGGCTCGATAGTGAATCGATAGATCCTGCCGCTATTTATATCCTGCAAGCTCGCAAGCGGTAACACATAGCAGTGGCTTCTCTCCAAAATTTATCGCCAATCGACAGAAAAAGATTAGAAAACCGCCAATCTTTACCTATGGTTAATAAATGGCCCCATGTGTAACCAATTTATCTTTTAAAGTGAACCGAACGGTAACACTCTCCGTATTACTATGCGATTCAAATGAAATTGCGCTATATATCAAGCGACTATTGGAATAAGAGAGATTGAGTCTCGACTTGTAACTAAATATTCACATAAATATTTGGCAATATAACAGTTTGAAGCTGGCAATTTTATCCACAGGTGTTACTCTATGTAACATAGAACAACGAAACGAATTAACCCGCGTTACTAACGCCAAAAGCGAAAGCAACGCACACACACAACGAAAGGAGTAAATATCATGAAAAACCTAACTTACTCCGCCATTTCGTATGTAGCGGCAGCCCTGATCCTATCCGGACAGGCCTTTGCCAATCCAGCCGACGTGAGTGGAGCCTTAAGCACCGATTTGAACGAGTTCAACGGCCATAGTGTAGATATGGGAGCAGATATAAAGCAGGGTGTTTACCTAGCTTTAAATCGTTACCCAGTAAGTTTGCCTGCACTATCAAGTACACGAGCTACGTCAGATAAGGCTTCAAGCAATGTACGTAACAGCGAGGCTTATATTGATAACCTACAACGTGAATTACGAGACAAGCTGGATATCATTATCGAATCTCAAGATTTTACTGTTAACTGATCCAAGTCTTTATCTTTTTTAAATTATTATCCTCCTCATACAGACTCTCCGGAGTCTGTTTTTTTATGCGCGAAATAAAATCGTATGGACAATGATCAGTAAACTGGGGGAGCTTGTGTTGAGTGCTACTAGGAAAGTCACTTGCTGATTCAGTGCGTTGACTAAATACGATTTATTTAGCAAAAGCCATAATAACCGTCGGTAAAAAAACAGTACTCAGTCGCCGAGCCGCTTTTAATCATCAACCGATTAATCTCTAATGATTTGTCCAAGAGTTTATCGTCCGCTTGAGCAGCATCGCTTTGATCGTCGGAATTTGATTTATCACTTATAGGCCAGCAGCGAGCAACTATCCGACCGTATCGATCAATATCCTGCTGCCAACACTGCAATCGCTTATTAAACGCTAGCTTTTTTAAAACAGATCGCGCGGCATCAAAACCGGCTTCATCACGCTCTGGGGCATCGACACCCCACAATCTTATCTGACGCTTCTCTCCGGCTAAATAAAGACTGTCGCCGTCCACTACATATCGGGCTAGGCCAATAATCGGTGACGACAACTTTTTATCAGCCGCTTGCGGCGGAGCCAACTTATCAGCAGGCAAATGGGAAAAAGCCAAAGAGTAGGGGGCAATAAAAGCTAATAGATAAACCAAAGACACTGCGGCTATTTTATTTGCGCTTGATTGGAGCATAGTTAGAACATTGCCAAAAAAACGCTTCAACTAGCGATGCGAAATACGTAATGACTTATAGGTTAAGGCCATACGATCGAGATCCAATGGCGGCTTATAGAAACCTTGATAAAAACCATTTGGATTAATAACCGCAACATTACCACCGTGATCAACGGTATATTCACCGCTAGCGACATCGGTCACAACTTTTTGAAACGCGACATTTAATTGTTTTGCAAAACGATGTATCGCCAGAAACTCGCCCGTCACACCGATAAAGTCTGGATTAAAATATTCAATATAAGGTTTAATCACCTCGGGGGTGTCACGACCGGGATCAAGCGATACCAATAAATACTGGGTATCCTTTGCAATTTCAGTATCAACTAGTTGCTGCGATAACTGATTAAACAAGGCCAGCGTAGTAGGGCAGATATCGGGGCAATGGGTAAAACCAAAAAACACCAAGGTCCACTTACCGATTAACTGCTCATGCGTAAACGGCTGGCCATTTTGATCGATCAACTGCAGTGGGCTAATTTCCCGCGGCACGGAGAACATAATCGCGCCGTTAGAGACCATTTCTTTTGGGCTTAACTCGCGCGCATCACCCTGCAATACTCTATTAACAAAAAGCCCCATAACCACTGCGATAAAAATCACAATAAAAATTACAGTCTTGCGAATAGCCGATTTTTGATCCGGGGTACTAGTTTGCTCTGAACTTTGAGGTGACACGCTAATTCTTCCTGTCATTTTCAGACGATAAACAATTAAGCTTCAGTTAAAGGAATAAAATCCGATTCCAATGGTGTAGTTAAACTATTTTGCTTGAGGATCCGTTATAGGCACAATCTCAAACATTGATTGCTCTGCTGTAGGTAGACGAGTTTCCAGTGGGTAAATATAGTGATCGGCCATCATAATAACAAATAGCGCCATTAAATAAATAATGGAATATTTAAACGTCTCCATCGGCGCGTCTTCATTTTTATTCAGCAGTAACACCACCGCCCAATACAAAAAACCCAAACCCAATACAACCGCACCTATTAAATATAAAGGGCCAAACATTTTAGTTGCCCAAGGTAGTATCGATACCACTAATAAAATAATGGTATAGAGCAAAATATGTAAGCGAGTATATTTGTCGCCATGAGTGACGGGCAACATAGGTATATCTGCTTTGGCGTAATCATCTTTACGATGAATCGCTAAGGCCCAAAAATGTGGCGGCGTCCATGCAAAAATAATTAATACCAACAACAAAGCATGACCATGAATATCATTAGTCACCGCTGTCCAACCTAGTAGCGGCGGCGCTGCACCAGCCAATCCACCGATAACAATATTTTGTGGTGTCGCTCGCTTTAAAAAGCAAGTATAGATAAGCGCATAACCAATTAAAGAACCCAGTGTTAACCAAGCGGTAAGCCAGTTAACAAAATAAACCAGAATAAATAACCCGACAACACCTAACACCGCACTAAATAATAAGGCCTGCCAATCTTCAAGGCGCCCTTGAGCAACCGGACGATTTTGCGTGCGCTTCATAAGTACATCGATTTTCTTATCAACCACATGGTTGATAACCGCCGCCGATGCCGCACATAAACCAATACCAATATTGCCGGCTAATAAAATATCCAGCGGCACCATTCCCGGCACAGCAAGAAACATCCCGACCACAGTGGTCAGAATCATTAAGGCAACAACATTTGGCTTGGTTAGCTCGAGATAGTCGCGCCAGATTGGCATGGCAACTTGCTCAGCTACCGCTTCGGGGTTAGTCATGTTAGTGGATATCCAGCTTTTAAATTGTCTTTATTTTCTTGGAGTTGCAAGCGATTGATTTATTTAGCAGGTAGCTTTACCGTCGCCGTATAAAAGCGGTGTAACAGGCCTACCATGGTCAGCAATAGCATCGCGCCGACGGCATTGTGCGCTACCGCAACCGGTAAGGGCAAGGACCAAACTACATTGCTAATACCCAGTGTTAGTTGCAGCAGTAATACAGCAAGCAGCGTAAATGCCCAGCGTCGCGTTTCTGGCATTGCCAAGCGGAATAAACGCCAAAGCAAATAAGCGACCGATAGGGTTACAACGATAGCGCCAATCCTGTGGCTAAAATGAATCGCCGTTCTAGCCGCACTATCCATAATGCCACCGAGGTAGTTGGGGCCGATATGCTGACCGATATTAAAACCGGTTTTAAAGTCCATATTCGGCAGCCAAACGGTCTGGCATTTGGGAAAGTCCGGACAGGCGAGGGCGGCATAATTAGTAGAAGTCCAACCCCCTAGAGTGATCTGAGCGATAATCAGTAGCAATACGATGATTAATATCGGTTTGAGCGACTGCATTGCTTGAGCCGCAGCAGGTGCCACTGTCCATCGATAATTATTAAGTCGCAGCGTTAATAACCAAAGCAAAGCCAGCGTAGCAAAACCGCCGAGTAAATGTGCGGTGACCACTTGCGGCCAAAGTTTAAGTGTCACGGTCCAGCGACCAAACATGCCCTGCAAAATGACCATGGCCAGCAGCAACAGCGGTAAATTAAATGGAATCAACTTGTTAGGATCATACTTGCGCTGTCGCCAAGCAGTCACCACCAGTGCGATACAAAACAAACCCAAACTCGACGCTAATATTCTATGCACCTGTTCTGGCCAGGTTTTATCGTGCTCGACCGGCGTATCGGGAAACGAAGCATTGGCGGTCGCCACGTCATCAGCGTTCATTGGCCAAAGAATATGGCCATAACATACCGGCCAGTCCGGGCAACCAAGCCCTGCATCTGCCAATCGGGTAAAGGCGCCTAAAATAATTACAGCAACAGCAAAAACCGTAGCAAACAGCGCTAGAAAAAACCCCGATTTACGTTTTTCAGCTACGTTGATCAACACGTTTAACGTTCTCTCGAATATTTAAGTAGGTATTTAAGATCGCTCAAAATCAAACCGCCATCATGCTCGCTATGATAAGCCATCATTGCCCAACCTTGAGGATCTATAAGAAAAAAACTGGCGGGCTTTTTATCTTCGCCAATTGCAGCCAAATGGCCGTCAATTTCGCTGAGAGCTTGTTTATCAGCAACGGCGATTTTTAAATAACGATGTTCGCTGGCAAAGTATGCTTGCGCATCCGCTGCCACCGGAGCATCACTTAGATACACTCTTTGTACCCGATTAGCCGCTTTGTCTAGCCGAACATGGATTTGTCGACTTAGGTATAAGGCTTCTTTACAAGCCTCATCGCACTGCTCACTACCGCGCACGACAATACTCCACTTACTATTGAGTAATTGCTCGCTGCTATAGCTCGCATCAACTGATGTTGTAATAGTCAGATCGCTCAGCTGAACCGCTGGCCGTATCAAATCGCCGTTATTTTTGCTGCCTACGGTCATATAACCCGCCTGCACCAGCGCATAAACAATACCGGCAATCGCCATTAAGCCCAGCGGTATCATCCACAATAAAAGCAGCTTAAGTCGGTTAGCCCGAACCTGCTCGGGGGTCATAGTGTCGCTCATAAATATCTTATCTCTTTGTCTTGTTAACGGCGCTTAATAGAAGAATAAAGCCAAAACACCAGCAGTGCAGCTGCCATTAAAAACCATTGCACCGCATAACCCCAATGCTTTTCTGCACGAGTATTTACTGCCGGCCAATCAACCAGTAAAGCGCCGGACTCTGCCGCCTCTATCCTCAGCAAATAAGGG
>CAJQQO010000375.1 GCA_905480475.1 uncultured Pseudomonadales bacterium
TTTCATAAGGGATATTAAATTGCTGGCGATAGTACAGCAGTTTCTGATCAACTTGCTCTTCGGTTAAATTAAAATCTCTGAGATCGTATTTGTGCGCACCGTGTTTATGTTGGCCGTTACTATCTATCCAATTTTGCATACCTTGTTGGGTCTCGGCATTATATTCCATATTCAAAAAGCCATAAATATCACTAAACGCTTGTTGCCAGTCTTTATGAATATCCGCATAAAGAATATCAAACTGATTGTCTTTAGCGATTTTTTCTTCTCGCAGCGCTAGTGTCTTTTTAAGCATACGATCGGTTTTTGTTAGCCACTCATTACCGACCCAGTGCGGATCGACATCATTAGTATCACGCACGATTGAAGTCCAGGTCATAGAGCATGCCGAGCCAACGGTTTTCACCGGATCGCGATGCGAGCAAATAATTTTTGCATCGGGGAATACATTAATTAAGGCATCCAGATCTTGCATATGCTGTGGGGTTTTTAATATCCACGGTTTGTCTTCAGGATCATTGCGATACCAGCTAATTACTTTTAACAATGTCACCATATGCTGATAGGCGTAAGTTTGATCGTTAGTCATTAACCATTCGGCGAAGCTGGGTATGTGCGCTTGTATCTCAAATAGCTGGCTGGAAAAAGCGTGTTGAATTAAACCCACTTCTTCTTCGATCTCATGAGCACCCAATGGATGCACGGCGGCGATTTGTGGGCTCATATATAGCACGGCTTTTAAGCCTTGCTCTATAGAGGTGATTCTTGGATCGGGTTTTTCGCTAAGGCCGTCACGGCTGGCAAAGCTCTCGGGATAGGGAACCGGATTAACGGTTTCCCAAGCTTCAATATGTAAAAAGCGTTTGTCGGTAGCCATTAGCCTATGCAGTCGCGTAGTGCCGGAGCGAGCCAGCCCTACGATAACGACTGGCGGTGCAATTTTACGCTCAAGTATTTCCGGATGACGCTCAAGTAAGTCGGCCAGATAAAGACGGTGTTTTAATATTCGTACCAAGGACTGTTTAGTTAGCAAGCGGCCAATAGGGTTAAGCGTGGCTTCTTCTTCCAATGACTTAAGCAATACCCGCATGGGTACAAGAAAATCGTCACTATCAAAAGCCTGCAGACCGGTTTGTTTACGCGCCGACTCAATTAAGGCTTGTTCGCTCAGATTTATCCGGGCAATCCCGATTTTGTTCAGAGCGCCGAGAATACTGTTAAGTATTCGCATCGGCATACGATGGTAGTCAGTGGCTTTGGGCAGCCCGCTTGGGGACTTTGCTGCTGTTTCCCGCATTGATTCCGATCTCTGCATTGTTAGTGATAGAAGTGGCCAGAATGGCTTGGAGCGCTATTCTGCAATCGCTAGGCAATCTACTGTAATGCGGGACCTTATGTCATTAATAATCTGACATTGGCTAATCAGACAGGGCTTAAGGCGATTTCGCTAGCCGCTCGGTTCAATTTGTTGGGCAGGCTACTTATTCGGTAGGCTATCTATTGGGTCGACAACGCCGAATCATGATTATGCTATCATTTTGGATCTGTTGGGATTTGCCCATTACCGACTTTAAGCAAGCCGCAAAATAGCTATAAAAATTGAGTTGATTGTGAAATATGACTGAACGCGAATTTATCATGCAAATGCAGCCTTGGTTTGGCGACGAGGAAAAGCAGGCGCTAAGTGATTATATGGATGGCGGCGGCTTTATTACCGAGTTTCGCCAGACCGAAAAATTTGAATCCATGCTCGCGGAGTTTATTGGTGTTAAGCACTGTATCGTGGTTAATAATGGCACCATTAGTTTATCTTTAGCGGCGTTGGCCTGTAGTTTGCAACGCGGGGATGAAGTGATTGTCCCTAACTACACCATGATTGCCTCGCCCAACTCAATTAAAATGTTTGGCATACAACCGGTGTTTGTTGATGTTGAAGCCGATACCCTTTGTCTTGATATTAAAAAAGTTGAAGCGGCTATTACCGCAAACACCAAAGCCATTATGTTAGTTACTGCGAATGGGCGTTATCCCTCGTCCGGCATTGCCGCGTTTGAGGCTTTGGCGGCACAGCATGGTTTGGCTTTAATTGAAGATGCAGCGCAATCGCTGGGCTCGTTTTACCCCGATGGTAGACATATGGGGACTGCGGGGATTATTGGCAGCTTTTCTTTCTCTGCACCTAAAATCATTTCAACCGGGCAGGGTGGTTGTGTCGTCACTAACGATGATGCGCTGGCTGGTAAAGTGCGTAAGCTTAAAGACTTTGGCCGAGCCGGTGGTGGTAATGATTACCATGAAACCTTAGGCTTAAATTTTAAGTTTACCGACCTGCAAGCCTGTGTGGGTATTGAGCAAGTGAAAAAACTGGCTTGGCGAGTAAAACGCAAGCAAACAATCTATCAGCAATATTTAAGCCGTTTGCAAAACGTGGCTGAAGTGAGTTTTTTTGCTCAGGACTTGCAGCATACTACGCCATGGTTTATTGATATTCTTGCCGAGTCCCGCGACGAGTTGTTAGCTTATTTAAAAGAGAATAATATTGGCAGCCGCGTGATGTATCCACCCATCAATAAGCAGCCTGCTTATAATATTGCGGGAGAACATTCGGTGTCGAATGTGGTCGGAGCAAAAGGTCTATGGTTGCCATCCGCTGCGCAGTTAAGCGATGACAGTATTGATTATATTTGTGACAATATTATTAATTTTTATCGGTCCTAATATGTTTAGCGCTGGATAGATATTTTAACTATTTCTTAGCAGCCTGTTTAAAAAACGATTGATTAACGTATTTAAAATAATGAGAACACGATTGTGAGTGGTTTATGTTACTGTCGAAGCGGTAAAGCTTTTCTTAGCTGTTGCGGCGACCCTAATCCAAATCGGCCACCACCGGCGGGTTTAAATATTATCTCTGGCTTATTTTCTAAAACCGAGTGTAAAAAATTAATTCGCCTAGCTGATGAACAGGGCTTTGAATGGTGTACCTTAAAAGATGAGGAGCGCTCAGCTGTTGAAGGCAAAAGCGTGCAAAAGCGCGACCCTGACCGTGTTACTCAGGGTGTTGATATGACCGCGCATAAGGACCTAGTGGTGGGCTGGATTAATAGAGCCATTGTTAGCACTATCGAACCCGCAATTGGTCGACCTATTGAGTTTTTTGAAGCGCCGCACTTGCTTCGTTATCAACCGGGTGGTTTATATAAAAGTCACTCTGATAGTGAGCAATATGATGCCGCAAGCGGACAATGGCTTAAAACCTTTAATCGCGATGTCAGCTTGTTGGTGTACCTAAATGATAAGTTTGTGGGCGGCGGGCTGCATTTTAGCCATTTGAACTATACTTATCAGCCTAGAGCGGGTGATTTAGTTTTTTTCCCGTCCAATAGCCGCTATGTGCACGAATCATTAGCAATTAAACGCGGTGTAAAATACGCCTTGGTGAGTTGGTCTGCAGTCGAGGGCAGTGATCGCATTAGTGCGCCAGAGTGTATTAAGTTTGCACCTAATAGAAACGGATAAACGCCAGCTATTACTAACGCATAGTCTTACTTATAATTGAATACTAAGTTATTTTGAAGAGGAACAGGTCTTGAACGCTATTAACCATTTGCTCACACGCGGCGCTTTTTTGCTGGCGCTGATTGTTTTAACTGCTTGCGCTAGCGTTGATCAGCGCTTTTCTAACACTGATGATAAGCAGCACCCTGCTATGCAAGTGTTTTTGGATTATAAAAAAGCGTCTAGTGCCAGTGAGAAGTTTAGTGATGAAATAAAAGCATTTTTTTCGCCAGCCAGTCAGAGACGTATAGACACGACTATGGGTTGGCATAAGCTGGTTTTTACCACCTCGTATAAAGCGCTTAGATTAGGTGATTGCGATAGTATTACTATTATTGAAAATATGCCAAACAGTATTTTAATCAGCTGCAAGGGTCCCTATAACTACCAATCAGCTTTTGGTTACGCCAGCGATGAAACCATGCATCTACGGGTTTATGTTAAAAAGCAGGCTGATCAATGGTATATGTCAACGGGGGGCTTAACTCATACTATGGATGGCGGCAAAAGCGTTCCTCGATCTACCGGTATTAAGTTTAAGGATTAGTTTTATAGGCAGACTTTGTTAGTAAAAATCAGATATAAAAAAGGACAGCATTTGCTGTCCTTTTTTATAGGCGTACATTACTGCTTAATCCCAGCTAAGAGCGCCACCTGTTTGATATTCGATAACTCGCGTTTCAAAAAAGTTTTTCTCTTTGCGTAAATCCATGATCTCTGACATCCATGGGAAGGGGTTTTGTGCGCCCGGGTATTGCTCTGGCAAACCAAGCTGCGCTAAGCGACGGTTAGCAATAAACTGCAAGTAACCTTCCATCATCTGCGCATTCATACCTAATACGCCGCGTGGCATTGTGTCGCGTGCGTACTCGATTTCAATTTGTGTGCCTTCAAGTACCATTTGAATAACTTCTTCTTGGAACTCTTCGGTCCACAAATGCGGATTTTCCAGTTTGATTTGATTGATAACATCAATACCAAAATTCAAATGCATGGATTCGTCACGCAAAATATATTGGAACTGCTCGGCAACGCCGGTCATTTTATTGCGACGACCCATAGAAAGAATTTGGGTAAAGCCACAGTAGAAGAATATACCTTCGGTGACGGCGTAAAAACCTACTAGGTTACGCAGTAATTCTTGATCGGTTTCCGGCGTGCCAGTAGTGAAGTTAGGATCACTTAATGCATGAGTGTGATTTAAACTCCACGAAGCCTTTTTGGCGACCGATGGCACTTCGCGATACATATTAAAGATCGCACCTTCATCCATACCCAAGGACTCAATACAGTATTGATAAGCGTGGGTATGAATCGCTTCTTCGAATGCTTGGCGTAAAATATACTGACGGCATTCAGGGTTGGTGATTAAGCGATAAATTGCCAACGCCAAATTGTTTGCCACCAATGAATCGGCTGTTGAAAAATAGCCCAGTGAACGCATAACGATAAGACGCTCATCTTCGCTCAATCCGCCTTCGGTTTTCCAAAGCGCGATATCGGCATTCATATTTACTTCTTGTGGCATCCAATGATTGGCGCAGCCATCAAGATATTTTTGCCAAGCCCAGTCGTACTTAAACGGTACTAACTGGTTAAGGTCGGCGCGACAGTTGATCATTTTTTTCTGATCAACTTGAATACGCTGTGCACCCATTTCCAGCTCTTCCAAACCGGCGCTAATATCCATTTTGGCAATCACTGCTGCTGCGGCAGCAATTTTTTCTGCGGCGCCGGGTACCGTATTATCGGCTGGTGCCAAGGCTTCACGATCTAGTGTGTCGTTGATCGGTGGTGTCGGCTCTGCTTTTGCTTCTGCAGCCACTGGCTCTGTTGTTGCATGTAAAATTTGTGCAACTACTTCAGGAGCGATAGGCGCTTCTGAAGGTGCTGTTTCAGCGATTGTGGCTTCAATCTTTGCAGCTTCAACGACAGCTGCTTCGACGATAGGCGCCTGAGTGGCTTCTATTGCGTCGCCTTCTTCTTGATACTCGTCCCAACTAATCATGGGTTTTCCTCTTTCTAAAATTCTTGATAAATAGCGATATTAATTATGTTCAGCTGGAAGGCAGGCCTTATTGGCAAGCCTCACAATCCGGATCATCCAAGGAGCAGGCGGCCGGTACTGGTGCTGCTTGTACCGGCTGATTCATCGATGAAGAAACAGCATTTAAGGTGTCTGACTCAATGGTTGATTTTTCAGTACCTGTGGCTGCTAATGAGCGGAGGTAGTAAGTGGTTTTAAGGCCACGATACCAAGCCATTCGATAAGTTACATCAAGCTTTTTGCCGCTGGCATTATTGATATACAAGTTCAATGACTGCGCTTGATCAATCCATTTTTGTCTGCGACTGGCTGCATCAACAATCC
>CAJQQO010000376.1 GCA_905480475.1 uncultured Pseudomonadales bacterium
CTTGGCCGTGAGAATTATATTGTTGCACTTAACCTCGCACCGACTACGCCAGACTGGTTGCGTTCACTTGGCGCTGGCCCGCTCAAGCTAGGCCTCGATTTAAGTGGCGGTGTACATTTTTTAATGTCGGTTGATACCGAAACGGCGATCGAAACCCGTTTACGCTCAAGTGTTTCCAGTTATAAAACCCTATTAAGAAAGGACAAAATTCGCGGCACTATTCAATTAGAACAAGGCGTGGTAACCGGTCGCTTTAAAAGTGCAGAGCTTAGAGATCAGGCATCCTCATTAGCGTTTAAAGAAATGCCGGAAATGAGTCGTCGTAAATCGACAGAAGGTGGCACCTTTATTCTCGAGCTTGAATTAGGTGAAGCCGCTATTGCCCGTCTAGAAGATGAAGCTGTGGCGCAAAACCTGATTACGATTAGAAATCGTGTTAATGAACTTGGCGTATCTGAACCTTTGGTTCAACGTCAGGGCCGTGATCGTGTGGTGGTTGAATTACCTGGTGTACAAGATACTGCAACCGCTAAGCGTATTCTCGGCAAGACCGCTAATCTGGAATTCCGACTTGAAGCCGGTCTGGAAGAAAGTGCCTTTAACCGCGAACAATTTGACTACAACGGCCGACCGGTCCAATTGGAACGGGATATTATCGTTACCGGTAAAAGTGTGTCTGGTGCGCGTTCCGGCTTTGACGAAAACTCCCAGCCGCAAGTAAGTATTGATCTCGATGCCGAGGGCGGTAAATTAATGCATCGGGTGACTCGTAATGCAGTCAAACGAAAAATGAGTGTGTTATTTATTGAACGTAAGACGCGTAAGATAGGTACCAAAATTAATGATAAGGGTGTCGAAGAAGCTGTTTACGAACGCTATGATCAAAAGCGGGTAATCAGCCTCGCAACCATTCAGGGTGCGTTAGGCTCAAGTTTTAGGATCACTGGCTTAGACAGCCAAGGTGAATCTGCCGAGCTGGCGTTATTATTACGCGCCGGCGCCTTGGCCGCACCGATGGAGTTTATTGAAGAGCGAACCATTGGGCCATCACTGGGTGCAGAAAATATTGCTCTAGGTGTTAAGTCTGTCGTTATTGGCTTAGCCTTGGTGGTGTTCTTTATGTTGGTTTTTTATAAAGTATTTGGTCTGGCGGCCAATCTAGCACTATCCATGAACATGATTTTAATTATTGCCGTTATGTCCATGTTGTCGGCCACCTTAACCTTACCCGGTATCGCCGGTATTGTATTAACGGTCGGTATGGCGGTTGACGCTAACGTGTTGATATTTTCCAGAATACGCGAAGAAATTAAAAATGGCTTATCGCCGCAAATGGCAATCCACACCGGCTTTGAGCGCGCTTTTGTAACCATTCTTGACGCCAATGTCACCACATTATTAGCGGCTGTTATTCTTTACGCAGTGGGTACTGGGCCGATAAAAGGATTTGCGATAACACTATCGATTGGCATATTAACCTCTATGTTTACCGCAATTATGGGTACTAGAGCCTTAGTTAATTTGGTCTATGGTGGCCGCAACGTTAAAAAGCTGATGATCTAATATATTGATCAAGGCTTTATCTGTTGATTCAAAATTAGACTTATACGGATGAAATATTTTAACGATTAATTAAACGAAATTATTATTAGCAATAAAAACGGCGTGCAGAAATAACACCGTTTTAAAAGTGAGTAAGTTATGGCGTCACAAGAAAATATCAATTTTATGGGCTTAAGAGTGCCCGCAATGATTATGTCAATCATATTGCTGATTGTTTCGATTGGCACATTGTCGACCCAAGGCTTAAAGCTAGGGCTGGATTTTACCGGCGGCACATTAGTTGAGATCGTCTACGATAAACCGGCCGATCTTAAGGTGGTAAGAGATACTTTGGAATCATCTGGTTATGAAAACGCACTAGTGATTAACTTTGGTTCAGATCAGGACGTATTGGTACGACTGCCGCAAAGCAATAATAGCGAACTAGGCGATCAGCTACTCGAGGCCTTAACTGCGAACTACGATGGCGCGATTGATTTACAGCGTATTGAATACGTAGGCCCGCAAGTTGGTGAAGAACTGCGAGAGCAGGGTGGCTTGGGTTTATTGGTCGCCCTAATATGCGTAATGGTATACGTAACCTTTCGGTTTCAGTTTAAATTTTCTATTGGCGCGGTTATTGCGTTAATTCACGATGTGATCATTACGCTAGGCGTATTCTCACTATTCCATTGGGACTTTGACTTAACGGTATTAGCCGCTTTGCTTGCGGTAATCGGTTATTCACTCAATGATACGATTGTTGTATCTGACCGAATTCGAGAAAATTTTAGAATTGTCAGAAAGGGTACTCCACACGATATTATCAACAAATCCTTAACGCAAACACTGGGTCGTACGTTAATGACCTCGGCGACCACCTTACTGGTATTGTTATCACTGTTTATCTTTGGTGGCGATATTATCCATGGCTTTGCTTTTGCTTTAATTATCGGTGTGATTATCGGTACCTATTCGTCGATATTTGTTGCCGCAAACGTTTTGCTCGCGCTGAAGATATCCAAAGAAGATTTAGCCATTCCCGTTGTTGAAGGTGCTGAACACGTTGATGGAATGCCTTAGCTTAGGCTTTGCGTTCCGCTCAACTAATTCCTTATTTTTGCTAGCCAAAACGTTTTAACAAAGTTAAGCAGGCATTATTCATGAGTCATTCCCCCTCCGATCGCGTTAGTGCATCAATTAACCCTGATGCCACTATGCAAATCCTATCCCGGCGCGAAATAGAGCAGCTCTACGATGCCAGTCAGACTGATCTGTATCA